>JBJTPC010000532.1:0-9493 GCA_046074905.1 Gammaproteobacteria bacterium | reverse complement strand
CAGGATCTGCAAGGTTTCCGTTTGGCGCGCCCGCACCGCCACGAACACCGGCGTGTCGCCACGCGTATTCCTGGCGTCCTTTGCCGCCTTGGCAGTCAGGAGGCGCTTGACCACCGCGACCTGTCCCGCACCGGCAGCAATGTGCAGGGGCGTGTTGCCGGCGCGACTGGCGGTATCCGGACTGATTCCCAGCAACAGCAAGCGAGCGACCACGGCATCATGACCCGCGCCGGCGGCGGCATGCAGGGGGGTGGATCCCTCGGTATCCGCGAGCAGCGCTACCGTCTTGCCCCCTGAGCCGAACAGCAGCGACAGGGTGCCTGAATCGCCGCGTGCCGCCGCCAGCCACAAGGCGGAGCGACCCCGTGCATCGCGAGCGCGGATGTCTGCGCCTGCCGCGAGTAGCAGCCGAACGGATTCGAAGCGCCCCGCGCCTGCAGCCCGAATCAGCGCCGTCTGTCCTTTCTCGTCGCGCTGGTCGAGGGGTGGGCGGGCCACCAGCAGCGCCGCAAGCAGATCCGGCGATTCCATGGATGCGGCGACCTGCAGGGGCCGTGCCCCCTCCGGATTGGGTGCAGCCGCATCGGCGCCGGCCTCCAGCAAGCGACGGACAGTGGTCACATGTCCACCTCCCACCGCCAGCGCCAAGGGCGACCAGCGCGACTGGGAGGCGAGCGAGGGCGCAGCACCGTGGCGCAACAGCATGTCGACCATGGCCAAATCACCCCGCCGCGCCGCCAGCGTGAGTGGCGTCCAGCCATCGGGTGTTCGTGCCTCAACCGGCGCACCGCTGGCGAGGGCCACTTTGACGCGTTCGATATCTCCTTTCTCCGCTGCGACTTGCAGGGCAGACCAGCCTGCATAGACCCCGGTTTTCGCAATGCCGGGCGCCTGACCGATATCGCGGACATTCGAAGGCGGCAGACCGAACAGGATGCGTACAGCGGACTCGCTGCCTCGCGCCGCGAAAGCACGGGCGTCATCCCCCAGGCGATTGCGGTGCTGCCGATTGGCTCCCGCCTCCAGCAAGGCAGCCACCACCGCTCCGTGACCTGCGGCGATGCCCACGAACAATGGCGTATCCCCGTCGAGATTCACGGATTCCAAGGGTGCTCCTGCCGCCAATAGCGCGCGGACGCAGGGCAAGCTGCCCTTGCGGGCCGCCAGTGCAAGCGGCGTATAGCCCTGTTGGTCGCTCGATGCCAGCGATGCGCCGTTCGACAGCAACATCTCGAGAACTGCTGACTGTCCCGCATCGCTGGCGACATGCAGCAGCGTCCTGCCAGCCTCGTCACGTTGCTGCAACAGCCCCGCGTCCTGGCGCAGCATGGCCTGCACAACTTCCGGCTCACCATCCAGTGCGGCCCGGAAGGCGAGCACCCGACGGACGACTGGATCGTTACGCTCCACAGTCGACGTCGATGGCGGCGGCAAGACACCCTCCGTGGCGGCGCGGTCGCGCCAGGCAGTTGACGTCATGGTCGAGGCGCAACTTCCCTCGTCAATCAGGCCCGCGAAAGCCAGCGCTGCACGGGCATGGCCTTGTCCCGCTGCCTGCTCCAGCCAGTGACAAGCTCCTTTGAGGTCTGCACCTGCCCGAGTGCCCTGCGCATTGCGCAGCATCTGCGCGTACTGGTACTGGCCCTCGGCGGACCCGGCGCGGGCGGCCTCGCCGAACAACTGCAGTGCAGCCAGGAATTCCTTGCGGCGCAGCTTGTCCCGTGCGCTGGCCAGTGTCGCCTCCTGAAGTTCGGGCAGGGCTGGCGCCGCTTGTGCGCCGAGCGGATTGCTGACGATGAGGGCCAGAACCGCCAGGAGCACGCCGGCAACGGTGGGTACTGCTTTCATGCGGTTCCGTACTTGGTTTCGACATCGATCCCGATGCGCTTGAGGAAATCCGTCGGCAGGATGCCTCCGGCGTTGACGATCACATCATCGTTGTCGACCTCGACCATCACGCCACCGACCGTGATTTGTACGCGTTCCGGCGTGATCCGCTTGAGTTGCGAGTTGAGCATCACCTGCAGCCTTCCGGCTTGCTCCGCTGCAGCGACGCGATCGCGATTGCGCGGCTTGGCACGCTGGAAGGCGTCCCCGCGATAACTGAGGATGACTTCGCCGCCGATTTCCGCGACGCTCGCTGCGGCTTCCAGGGCGCTGTCGCCGCCACCCACGACGATGACGCGTCGACCGCGGTACTGCTCGGGGTCGATGAGTCGGTAGACCACTTTCGGCAGGTCCTCACCGGGTACACCCAGCTTGCGGGGGGTCCCGCGACGGCCAATCGCGAGCAAAACCGTGGTGGCGTGATACTCGCCCTGGGTGGTCTTGACGTGAAACCCGGTCGCTTGCGGCGTGATGCCGGTGACGCTCTCGTGATAGCGGATATTCAAGCGATGCTCGGTTTCCACTTTCGTCCAGATCTCGAGGAGTTGCTCCTTCTGCGCGGTTGTGAACTTGAACTTCCCCACGAGCGGCAGGGTGGCCGGTTGCGTCATCACGAGCTTGCCGCGGGGATACTGGAACACGCAGCCGCCGAGCGACTCCTGCTCGATGGCCTGGTAGCTGAGTCCCTTGGCCTTGGCACCGAGGCAAGCGGAGAATCCGGCCGGACCCGCACCGACAATCAGCACATCAAGTGGCGTGGCACCCTTGGGGCGGCGCCTCGCAATCTCGTCGATGGCCTGGCGTCCCTGCTCGATGGCATTGCGGATGAGGCCCATGCCCCCGAGTTCCCCGGCCACGAAAATGCCATGAACATTCGTCTCGAACCACGGTGAAACTCGCGGAATGTCGACGCCCCGGCGTTCGGTGCCGAACACCAGCTCTATCGCATCTACCGGACACGCACTGCGGCATGCGCCATGTCCGATGCATTCGGTGGGGCTCACCAGCGCTGCCTTCCCATCGATCAGGCCCAGCACGGTGTGATGGCCTTGCTCCGGACAGGCGAGCACGCAGGACCCGCAACCGATGCATTTCAAGGGGTTGATGAGTGGGTGCAGCGAGGCCGGCTCGGTCAGGCCCGCCTCCTCGGCCTCCCGCCTGGCAACCACGCTTTCCGCCTGCAGGTGCTCGCGTTTCCGCAGATGCCACGCCAGCACCAGAACTAGGGGAAGTATGTAGACCAGATAGATCATTCGACCCAGGGACCCGTGGACATGAATCTTGCATCCTTCGCCATCAAGGCTGCGACAGGCGTGTCGACCTGTCGGAAATCGACCCGACTAAGGGTTTTCCCCCAGTGAAAGGCACCGCGTGCAGTCATCTGCTTCACATTCTTGCCCAAGGCGGTGACGCTTCGCATCTGTTGTCGCCGACGGCAGACACCTTGGGAGCGTCCGCGAGGGCTGCGGGGTCTCTAACATGATCCCCATCAAGAACAAGCCCGAACGGGAGTGAAGGCGGATGAAACTGGTGCTGGCGTTGACCTTGGGTGTGACCGCCTTGGTGGCAGGCATCCTGCTGCAGCGTCGCGGTCAGCGCCGCCTCGGCTGGGTGGCCTTCGGTACTGCTCCCGTCATTTTCGGCGCCGCCGTCGCCATCGGTTTGCACGGAGCTTCCGTGCCGGCCGAGGAGACGGCGGCGACCACCACTTCCCAAGCCGATCCCTGGGGTGGTGTCGGTCTGGCACCGGGTGCCGGGTCCGGTGTTTCCGCTCCTGCCGCGTCAACCGGCGAGGGTGAGCCCGGCAGCATCGAGGAAGTCACGAGCCGCCTCGCGGCCCGACTCGAGCGGGAGCCGAACGACGCCGGTGGCTGGGTACTGTTGGCGCAAAGCTATGAGTATCTTGGCCGGAAAGACGAGGCTGCAAAGGCGCGGGCGAAGGCACAGGCACTCGGCGCCAAGCCGGGCGCGACCCTGACGCCGGAGGCGGTGGCGGCGCATGCGCAGGCTGGTGTGCAGCTTGGTGTCTCTGGTGCGTCTGCGCCGAGTGGCTGGAAGGGTCGGTCCGCTGGCGCTACCCCGGTGACGGCAAACGATTGGTGGGCGCGTGGTGTCGAGCAGCGCCGCAAGCGGGATTTCAAGGCGGCCGCCGAGTCTTTCCGCCAGGCCACCATGGCCTCGCCGAAGTCCGCCGACGCCTGGGCAGACTACGCCGACGCGCTCGCTGCTGCGAACGAGGGCGACCTGCGCAAGGGTAGCAGCGCGCTGGACCGTGCACTGAAGCTGGACCCACGACACATCAAGGCGCTCTGGCTTCGCGCCTCGCTGCAGTTGCAGGAGCGCGACTACGCGGCGGCCGCGCGCACCTGGCAAACCGTGCTGGCGTTGGTGCCATCGAAGTCGAACGACGCCAGGATCATTCGCGCCAACCTCGATGAGGCCCGGGCGCTTGCTGGGGAAAAGACATGAGCGTGACGGCAGACAACATGGAAGGCATCCTGGGAGCTGCCGAGGGCCCGCCACCCCGTCGCAGCGTCCGTCAGTGGCTGGATGACTATCTCGAGCATCTGGTACTGGCGGTTTTCACCATCGCAGTGATCGTCGGGCCGTGGACCCCGGCCCGCAACTACATCAACCCCGAAACCGGCCTCGGCTACTGGCTTGGCATCATCGGTGGCAGCATGATGTTGCTCCTGCTGGTTTACCCGCTACGCAAGCGCAGGGCCAACCTGCAGCCCGTGGGCAGCGTCAAGGGATGGTTCCGCGCCCACATGATGCTTGGTATCGTCGGGCCCGGGCTGGTGCTCTATCACTGCAATTTCTCGCTGGGCGCAACCAACAGCAATGTCGCCTTGATAAGCATGGTCTTCGTGGCCGGAAGCGGGCTGGTCGGACGCTATCTGTATGCCCGGATTCACAATGGGTTGTATGGCCAGCGAGCAAAACTTGCGGAGCTGCACGAGGAGGCGGACCGCCTCCGCGAGTCCGCCGGCTTGACGCGGGTTCTGCCGGAGCTGATTGCCGTACTTGACGCCTCAGAGAGGCGGATCACCCGGGGCGCAGGGGTCACGCGTGCGCTGCGTGCGGTATTCGTCACCTGGATGGAGCACCGCCGCCTGAACACCTACGTCGCCCGTGCATTGCGAACAGCCGGGGCGCGTCGAGCCGTGGTTGCGGAGCACGCGGACGCACTGCAGGCAGCCGCCCTGCGGTATGGGGCACATCGCCTGATGGCAGCCCGCCGCGTGGCCGAGTTCGAAGCCTGCGAGCGCCTGTTCTCACTGTGGCATGTCATGCATATTCCGCTGTTCATCCTGATGCTCTTCGCAGCAGTGGCCCACGTCGTCGCGGTACACATCTACTGAATTCCGGGATGGCCTCTTCCCACCCCAACGCAAGCGGCGCCCCGCGTGTCTGTCCCGGCACCGCGGGGCGTCGGTCCATCCGGGTACGGGGCCTTGCATGGATTTGCGCATGGACAGCACTGTTTTTCTGCTGGTGCGTCCCGGTCCATGCAACATCCCTGGAGACGCTGCTGATGCCCGGGAAGGTATCCTCGGCGCATGCCAAATACGAAGAGCAGTGCTCGCTCTGCCACAATCGCGCCGACAAGGCGAAGATGAGCAGCCTCTGTCTCGACTGCCACAAGGAAATCGCTTCGGATCTGAAGACGCGCACCGGATACCACGGTCGGGCGCTTCCCAACAATTCGCGGTGTGCGGGCTGCCATGGGGAGCACAAGGGCCGCACGGCCGATATCGTGGGTTTGGAGCCCAATGCCTTTCGTCACGACCGGGTGGATTTCAAGCTCGAAGGTGCCCACCAGGCTGTTGTCTGTGTCGCCTGCCACAAGGCAGGAAAAAAGCATCGTGATGCTCCGCACGCTTGTGTCGACTGTCACCGCACGGACGATGTCCACCGCGGGAAGTTGGGAACGGACTGTGGCGAGTGCCATGACCCGCGAGCCTTCAAGCCAGCCCGATTCGATCATGGCAAGACCCGCTTCGCCCTGACCGGAACCCACGCCAAGACAACCTGCGCAGGTTGCCATCGTGATAGCACCTTCAAGGGGGCGCCGACCGGCTGCAATGCCTGCCATGCACCGGATGACGTCCATCGCGGTGGACGCGGTCCGGCTTGCCAGGACTGCCATACGACCGTTTCCTGGAAAGACTCCCGATTCCATCATCTCAAGGAGACGGGGTTCGGGCTCGAGGGCCGGCACGACAAGATTACCTGCAATGCCTGTCACAAGGACGGCAACCTCAAAGCCAAGTTGCCCAAGACCTGTCACGGGTGTCATGCCGCCGAAGATTCCCACGCCGGCCGGTTCGGTGAAGACTGCGCGAATTGCCATCGTCCGACGGGTTGGAAGCCCGTAGTGTATGACCATGCGGGCAAGCATCGGTATGTGCTGAACGGGAAGCATGCCAAGTTGGCCTGTCATGTCTGCCATACGGCCAGCACGCAGCACCAGGAATTGCCCAAGGAGTGCTTCGGCTGTCACCAGGCCGATGATGTCCATGCCGGCGGCATGGGTCGCGACTGTGCCGCCTGTCACCGCGAAACCGGATGGCGTGATCAGGTCCGGTTCGATCACGACCTGACCCGATTCCCCCTGGTGGGGCTGCATGCGGCTGTGGGCTGCGAGCAGTGCCACGCGGACCGTCGCTACCGGGGTACCCCGACGAAGTGCATCGCCTGCCACCGCGGCGATGACCACCATGAAGGCGCCTTGGGTGAGGACTGCGCGACCTGCCACAATCCGAACGGTTTTGCCCACTGGCAATTCGACCACTCGACCACCGGGTTTGTCCGCGACGGCACGCACGCGAAACTCGCCTGTGCGCAGTGCCACGTCAAGTCGACCCATACGGTCAAGTTGTCGCCGGAATGTGCCGCCTGTCATGCCGTGGATGATGTCCATGATGGCCGCTTCGGGCGAGACTGTTCGCGGTGCCATTCGACCAGGACATTCAAGGGAGCGGCGCCGGCACGACGCATGGGGGTGGGGACATGAGCGCGATCTTCCGCAGCCTGCGCGTCCTCGCAGCCTGTCTCGCCTTCCTGCTGCCGGGTGTCCCGGGTTCCGCCCTTGCCCAGGCAGGCAGTGCTTTCGACCATTTCACCACTGGTTTCGAGTTGGTGGGCAAGCACCGCGACGTTCCCTGCGAGGGATGCCATGTCAATGCAGTGTTCAAGGGAACACCGCGCGAGTGCTCCAGTTGCCACCAGCGCGGGAGCCGTGTGCCGGCAACCCCCAAGCATACGGCCCATATCCTGAGCACGAACCGCTGCGAGAGTTGCCATACACCGCAGTCGTTCAAGCCGGCGGTGAAGTTCGATCACCGCGAGATGCTCGGCAGCTGCAGCAATTGCCACAACAACGTGAATGCACAGGGAAAGAGTCCGACCCACATCATCACCCGGCAGAACTGCGATGTCTGCCATTCGACCCAGGCCTGGTCACCGGCCTTCTTTTCGCACGATGGCATCCTTGACGGATGCTCGGCCTGTCATGACGGGACGCGGGCGACGGGCAAGAACGCAAACCATATCCCGGTCGGCAATGACTGCCAGACCTGCCATGTGACCAGCGCCTGGAAGCCCGCAAATTTCAGCCATGACGGGGTTCAGCGCGGTACCTGCGCCACCTGCCACAACGGCAGTCTCGCCACCGGCAAGCATGCCAACCACGTGCCGTCGAGCAGCACTTGCGACAATTGCCACTCGACCATTGCCTGGAAGCCTGCGCTATTCGATCACGCCGGAATCATCAATGGCTGTGCGTCCTGCCATAACGGGATCCAGGCGACGGGCAAGCACGCCAATCACCTGCCGACAACGCAAGGCTGCGAGACCTGCCACCGGACCTCGGGGTGGACACCGGCCCGCTTCAGCCATGAGGGTATTGCGGGTAGCTGTGCCTCTTGCCACAACGGCACCATCGCCACGGGCAAGCATCCGACACATGTTCCGACCACGTTCTCCTGCGAGAGTTGCCATACCACCACCGCATGGATTCCGGCGCGTTTCGACCACACCGGTGTCGCCCCGGGAACCTGTGCCGAATGCCATAACGGGGTCCGGGCCACGGGCAAGCATGGCACCCATATCCCGACGACCCGGGCCTGCGATACTTGCCACTCGACGGTAGCGTGGCGCCCGGCGCGGTTCGATCATGCCGGGATCAGCGGCAATTGCTCCAGTTGCCATAATGGTGTCAACTCCACGGGCAAGACACCCCAACACCCGGCCACGTCCAATCGCTGCGAATCTTGTCACGTCACCGTGGCCTGGAAGCCCGTGACGCGCGTGGATCATGCGGACGTCCTGGGCAGTTGTTTCAGTTGCCATAACGGCACGACCGCGACCGGCAAGCATCCAGCCCATGTCAGCACCACGAATGCCTGCGAGGCCTGCCACAGCACGAATGCCTTCGAGCCGGCCATTCGTGTCGATCACACGCAGGTGCAGGGCAGTTGCGCGTCCTGTCACAACGGCACGACGGCGACGGGCAAGTCACCTACCCATATCAACTCCAGCAGTCGCTGTGATTCGTGCCATACCACGATCGCCTGGCAGCCCGTACCGCGCGTCGACCATCTGGAGGTGCTGGGCACCTGCAGCAGTTGCCATAACGGCACGACCGCGACCGGAAAACATCCGGGCCATATCCAGACCTCGGCCAATTGCGACAGCTGCCACAAGACCTCGGCCTGGCTGCCGGCACACTTCGATCACTCGGGCGTGGCCCCGGGCACTTGCGCGACCTGCCATAACGGGACCCAGGCCACGGGCAAGGGTCCGAACCACGTGGCGACCACGAAGGCCTGCGACGACTGCCACTCGACTGCAGCCTGGAAGCCGGCGCGCTTCGACCACGGCGGTATTACCGGCAACTGCATCAGTTGCCACAATGGCACGACGGCCACCGGCAAGCACGTCAGCCATATCAACTCCACCACGGTGTGCGAGTCCTGCCACACCACCGTGGCCTGGAAGCCGGTCACCCGGGTGGACCATGCCGAAGTGCGGGGCAGTTGCGTTGCATGCCACAACGGCACCACTGCCACCGGCAAGCATCCGATGCATATCAACTCCACCGGCAACTGCGATTCCTGTCATGTGACCATCGCCTGGAAGCCGGTCACGCGGGTGGATCACGCGCAGGTGACTGGTACTTGTGCGAGCTGCCACAACGGCGCAATTGCCATCGGCAAGCACCCCACCCACATCAGCAGCACCAATGCCTGCGACAGCTGCCACAACACCAGCAGCTTCAAGCCGGCTATCCGGGTGAACCACCTGGAGGTCATCGGTGCCTGCTCGAGCTGTCATAACGGGGCAATGGCCACTGGCAAGCATCCGACGCATATCACCAGCAGCAGCAATTGTGCCGCTTGTCACACGACGGTCGCCTGGAAGCCGGCCATCAAGGTCGATCACGCACCTGTGGGAGCGCCGGCCGGCGCATCAGGACTTCCTGCGCGTGCCCGTCGGCCTCGGCACCGTGCCCGTGCCGGTCCCGGGCGATGCGCCGCGCCAGGTCATCGCGCCGGTCGAGATCGACCTGTCGGACCCCGTCGGCATCATCGGCGATCGG
>JBJTPC010000531.1:0-5696 GCA_046074905.1 Gammaproteobacteria bacterium | reverse complement strand
TACGGCCACATGCTCCGGGCGGCCGGGCGCCAGGCAGAGACCGTCACGGCCTATCGCCGTGCCATCGAGCTGGAGCCTCGCCTTGGCGAGGCCTGGTGGAGCCTCTCCAACCTCAAGACCGTTCCCTTCGTGGCCGAGGATCTCGCGGTCATGGAGTCCATCCTGTGCCGTCAGGACCTCTCGCTGGACGACCGCCTCCACCTCGAGTTCGCGCTGGGCAAGGCGCACGAGGATCAGGGCCGTTACGAACCCTCTTTCCGGCATTACGCCGAGGGCAATCGCCTGCGCCTGGTCGAGTCGGTCCATTCGCCGGCCGAACTCACCCGCCACGTGCAGCGCTGCCGCGAACAACTCACCCCCGCCTTTCTTGCGGCGCGCCGCGGTGCGGGCTGCCCGGCGCCGGATCCGATCTTCGTCGTCGGGATGCCACGATCGGGCTCGACGCTCGTGGAGCAGATTCTCGCCAGCCATTCGCTGGTGGAAGGTACGCGCGAATTGCCGGAGGTGCTGCGCATCGCCAGTACCCTCGCCGCCCAGCAGCAGGGCGAATCGGAATACGACTACCTGCGTCGCCTCGCGGCGCTCTCTCCGGCAGACCTGCGCGCACTCGGCGAGGACTACCTCGCCGGAGCCCGGTTGCACCGCAAGCTGGACCGCCCGTTCTTCATCGACAAGATGCCGAACAACTTTGCGCACACGGCCCTCATTCACCTGATGCTGCCGCAGGCGCGCATCATCGACGTGCGTCGGCATCCCCTCGCCAACTGCCTTGCCAATTTCAAGCAGCATTTCGTGCTCGGCCAGTTGTTCAGCTACGACCTCGGCTTCATGGGCCGGCACTACCATGACTACTTCGACTTGATGGCCCATCTGGATGCGGTGCTGCCGGGTCGCATTCACCGCATCCACTACGAGCGCCTGGTGACCTCGACCGAGGAGACGATCCGCCAGTTGCTGGCCCACTGCGGCTTGCCATTCGAGGAGAGCTGCCTGCGCTTCCACGAAAATGCGCGCGTGGTGCGGACACCGAGTTCGGAACAAGTGCGCCGCCCGGTTTTCCGCGAGGCGATGGACCAATGGCGGCATTACGAGCCCTGGCTCGGTCCGGCCGTTGCGGCACTCGGCGAAGTCCTGACCTGTTACCCCGATATCCCGGCTTCCATGCGCGCCGACGGCGCCCGGAGGGATGCTTGACCATCCGTGATCCCCGCGCCCAGCTGTCGCTGGCCCACCAGGCCCTGACCCGCGGTGACCTCGCCACGGCGACTCGCGACGCCGAGCAGATGCTGGGGCTCTATCCCCGCTGGCCACCCGCCGTGCATCTGGCGGGTCTGGTGGCGCGCGCCAACGGCGATCTGTCCCGTGCCGAGGACCTGCTGCGCAAGTCACTGCAACTGCCCGGCGTGAGCGGCCAGATGCGGGCGGAATATGCGAACAATCTTGGCAACCTCCTGCGCACCGCCGGCTATCCCGCGGCGGCCGAGGCGGCCTATCGCGAGGCCGTAGCGGCCCACGACCTGCCGCAGGCACGCATCGGTCTCGCACGCGTCTTCCTCGAGACCGACCGACCCGAGGAAGCGGCCGCGGTCCTCGCGCGTATCCCGCCCGTGGCTGCGACCGCCAATGTCTACCTGCTGCTGGCGGATGCCTTGGCCCGGACGGGACAGGACGCCACCGCCCTCAAGGTGCTGCAGCAAGCCGGCGAGCCGGCCATCCACACTCCCGCTTTCCGGCTGGCGTTCGCGGCCCGCCTGGACACGCTCGGGCGCCATGAGGAGGCCGAGGCCTCGCTCGCGCCGGTGCTCGAAGGGCCGCATGAGCCGACGGCCCGACTGGCACTGGCTGAACTGTGTGTCGCGCGACGCGACTGGCACCGCGCCCTGCAGGTACTGGAGACGGGGATTCACCGTCATCCCGATCACCCGCAGTTGCTCTCGCGTCATGCGGCAATGGCGTGGATGACCGGCTGCGGCGAGTCGTTCGCCGATGGCTTGCGCGCCGCGCTGCAGCGGCGACCGCAGGATGGGGAATTGCGACTGGCCCTCGTCAGCGGACTCGGCAACGCCGGCTTCGAGACCGAGAGCGAGGCACTGCTGCGCGAAGGCCTGAGGCTGCAACCGGAGGCGCCGCTGTTCAACGCCCTGCTTGCCTTGCGCTGTGCCGAAACCGCGCGCCTCGAGGAGGCCCGTCCGGCGATCGCGCGCGCCCTCGCCGTGGCGCCGGAGCTCGAGTATGTGCGTGAGCAAGCAGCCATCGTCGCGCTGATCGGCGGGGAGACGGCGGCGGCGAGTGAACACACGGGGTGGCTGATCAGCCGCCGCCCCATCGGACAGTTTGCCTGGGCGCTGCGCGTGCTGGCGCTGCGCATGGCCGGGGACGCAACCTGGGAAACCTACGCGCACCCGGATCGCGTCTGCCGCAGTACGCTGCTGGCAGTTCCGGCCGGCTACGCCAGTCTCGAGGAATTCAACGCCGCGCTGGCCGCGCGCCTGCGCGAACGGCATACGCTGAGTACCCACCCGCTGGTGAACTCCGTCCGCGGCGGTACGCAGGTGGAAATCCACCCGGGTGCGGAACAGGACCCGGTCCTCCGTGCCTTCCTCGAGGCGATCCGCCAGCCCATCGACGACTACATTGCCACCATGCCGGAAGACAGCGCGCATCCCCTGTTCCGCCGTCGGCGCCCGGGACATCGCCTGAGTGGTTGCTGGACGGTCCGGCTGCACGGCAGTTCAGGACGCCATGTCAGCCACATCCATCCCCAGGGCTGGATCAGTTCCGCCTATTACGTGACGGTGCCGGCGGAGATTCCCGCGAGCCGTGATCGCGCCGGCTGGCTGTCGTTCGGGCGCCCACCCTATCCCATGGCCGGCATGGATTCCGTGGGTGCGGTCCAGCCGGAGCCGGGACGCCTCGCGCTGTTCCCCTCGTACCAATGGCATGGCGTCGAGGCTTTTCCAGGCGAAGGCGAGCGCATGACCATCGCCTTCGACGTGGTGCCGAAGGGCAACTGATTCCCCTTCGGCACACGGTCCCCCGACACCGTGGTGTCGGTAGTGCCGCGACCACTCATCCGAAGCGGAACTGCCGCTCGACCTCCGATATTCGCTGCACCATCTGCCGTTCCTCGAGCGAGAGGAGCGGATTCCAGACATCGAACAGGAGGATGACGCGGATCTGGTCGCTGCCGTTGACCGCCTCGTGCTCGATGGTGTCGTCGAAGATCATCACCTCGCCCTCGGTCCAGCCCCGCGTGTCGTAGCCGACCCGGAACTGGCACTTCTCGGGCACGACCAGCGGCAGGTGGGCAACGAGACGCGCGTTGGACTCGCCGTGGTGCGGCGGGATAACTGCCTTCGGCTGCATCACCGAGAACATGGCATTGGGGCAGGTGCCCGCGAGGTGCACCTGATCCACCAGGCGCAGCGCCTCCGCGGTCTTCGGACAACGGGCGATGTTCTCCGGCACCGGCTCGCCGCCACGCCACAGATGAAAGGCCGTCCAGGCGCGGGAGTGGTTCAGCTCCGCCCACTGGTTCACCGGCTCGCCCGGGTTGTACTGCACGTAGGGCGTGAACTCGTCCCCCGCCTCGCTCAGCGCGGCGATCATCTCCGCCCGGATGTCGGCCGTGTAGGCCTCGAAGGCCGGGACCCAATCGAACATCTCGCGGCGAAAGAACGGCTGGGACGGCAGGCGCGGCACAGTGAGCTGGTTGCACTGGGAGTGGAACGGCTTGGTGCGGCCCGACATGATCGACACGGCCTCGCGCCATTTCTGGGACATGCCTGGATGGCTGCCGACAGCCTCCAGCAGCGTGGTCTCGAGGGCCTCGGCGTACATGGCCACCAGCCGCTCGCCATGCTCCAGGGCGTCCTTGAAGGCCGGCGGTCGGTAACCCACCGGCGGCGAAATCTTCATGACATCGCGGTACATCAAGGCCGCGAACTTCATCTTCCCTTGGCGTTCCAGCAACTGGGCGCGCTGCAGCAGCGCCGGCCAGCAGTAGGCATCCACGGCGAGGGCCTGCTGCAGGCTCACTTCCTCCTCCGCCTGCTGCCCCAGCATGCGGTGGGCCGCGGCCTTGAGCAGCAGGGTATCGGTGAGCAGGGGGAGCTCCGTGCGCTCCGGCACGAGACGCTCCAGCACGGTGAGCGCACCCGGGGCATCGCCCGCCAGCAGTGCCAGGCGGGCCAGCCCGTTCACGGCATTCGGCTGTTGCGGATCGGTCGTCAGGAGTTGCTGGTAGTGGGCGCGTGCGGTGGCGGCATCACCACCCATCTCCGCCTCGCGCGCCGCGCGCACGAGCGCCTGTTCATTCGACATGGGGGATTCCCCTTTCCGGCAGCCCCCTCGACGGGGGCCTCACAAACAAAAACCGGGGTACCACTTGCGTGGTACCCCGGCCAAGGAGACAGACTCCGTCAGGAGACGTCAGAACTTGTAGGAAACACCCAGGCTGTAACGCGTGCCGAGCGGGTCGTACGTGTCAGCATAGGCATTCATCGACGTGTTGGCGCCGGGGATGTTGCCAACGATGGTCGGGTCCTTGTCGAGCAGGTTCTGCGCGGCGAAGGTGACCTTCAGCTTGTCGTTCCAGCGCCACTGCAGCGAGAGATCGACGTAATCGAACGCCTTGATCGTCTCGATCTCGTAGATCCCCGGGTTGTCGATCTTCACCGACGACAGGTGGCGCACGAAGACCGTCGCGCTGAACGCGCGCCAGTCCACACCCACGCTGAGGTTGATGCGATCCTTCGGCGTCGGGTTGCCGCAGGTGTCACCGTAGACGCCTTCGCACTCGATCACCGGCGAGGCCGGGCTCGACTTGAAGCTCCACTTCGTGGTGTGGCTGCCCATCAAGTTGGTGGCGATCTTGAACTCGCCCATCTCGAAGCTGTAGCCCACGGAGTAGTCGATACCCTTGGTCGCCAGCGAAGCGAGGTTGCGGGTGTCGAGCACGATGCCGAAGCCGTCGCCCTCGAGGCCGCCGAGGCTGTTACGACGGATCAGGCTGCAGAAGTTCGACAGGTTGTTGGTGAAGCAGTTGTTGACGATTTCCTGCGCACCGTACGAGCCGATACCCTTCTTGATCTTGATGTCGTAGTAGTCCACCGAGGCCGAGAAGCCGGGCAGCGCCTCAGGCGTGTACTGAACACCGAAGGTATAGGTGTCCGCCTCTTCGGGAGCCAGCGAGACGCCGTTGGCCACCGCACCACCGCCGATGCTGGCAGCCTGCTGGGCCGCCGGATCCTCGATGGTGCCGCGCTGCGCGTTCGTGGCACCCTGCGTGAGGCACTTCGCCCACACCGCATCGGCCACGACGGCGCCGGCGCAGGGGTCGGAGTTGATCTCGGTCAGGCCGTAGGACAGCGGCGCGAACTGCTCGCCGATGTTCGGCGCGCGGACCGCGCGCTGCGCCATGGCGCGGACGCGGATGTCCTGAACGGGCGACCACTCGAGACCGGCCTTCCAGGTACCGAACGAACCGGCGAGGTTCGTGTCGGCCCAGCGATAGCCCAGCTCGAGGGCGAGGTTCTCGATGCCGGCCTTGCCGGTGACCAGCGGGATGTAGGCCTCACCGAAGAACTCCTTGGAGTCCACGGCGCCCGACAGCGGGGGCGAGGTGCCACCCTGACCCATCGCACCGCCGAAGCGGGTGAGGTCGTCCGGACGGAAGTCCGCGGTGTACTCGTTCC
>JBJTPC010000530.1:0-4892 GCA_046074905.1 Gammaproteobacteria bacterium | reverse complement strand
GCAAGCTCGCGGGCTGACTGCCCGCCGGCCGGCGGCGGGTGCGCGGGTGCTCATCGACGGTCTGCCGGGCTATCCCGACAACCTCACCCGCGGCGAGGATGGACGCTACTGGGTGGGACTGGTCAAGCCGCGCAGCGCCTTCATCGACCGGCACGCCGGCCGGCCGTGGCTGCGGGCGATGGCCCTGAGACTGCCATCGTCGCTCTGGCCGGTCCCACCGGCCTACGGGCACGTGTTCGCCTTCGACGCCGCCGGGCACATCGTCGACAACCTGCAGGATCCGTCCGGGAGCTATCCCTCGACGACCGGCGTGACCGAGGCTTTCGGCCGGCGTTATGTGCAGAGCCTCCACGCCGATGCACTCGGCTATCTATAATCGCGGCATGAGCTATCTCGACGAATCCCTCTCCAGCGGCGAGGAAGTGGTTGCCGTCTTCGAGCGTCACTGGGTCACGCTGTTGCCGATCATCGGCTGGGCCGTGCTGGTGGTGACGCTGCCGGTCTCCATCTACCAGTACTTGCAGTGGCGCTTCCTCGAGCAGGCGGTTACCAACCGTCGGCTGGTGCACAAGGAAGGCATCATCAGCCGGCGCACTGCCGAGATGAAGCTCAGCGCCATCGAGACCATCGACATGGATCAATCCATCCTCGGACGCATCCTCGGCTATGGTCATGTCCGCATTACCGGCCGGGGCATGAGCGCAGTGGTACTGCGGGCCGTGAAGGATCCCGTGGCGGTCAAGCGCACCATCGAGGGCGTAATGCCCGCCCCCCCCTGATTCGTTCGCGGCGCAGCGGGTCAGCCGCGCTGTTCGGCGAACGACAGGGTCGAGAAGCGATCCACCGTATCCTCGCCGACGTGCTTCTGCGCGCGGATGGCGTTGACGATTTCCAGTGCGGTTTGCGTGCAGGGCGGCAATTCGGCCGTGCTCTCGCGTAGCGGCGTGGTGCGCCCGCCCCAGCGGATCAGGTGCGAGGAGAGGGTCAGCCCGCCCCCGAAAGCGGGCATCAGCACGAGTCCGCCCGCCGGGACGCGACCGGCCTCTACCGCCTCGACCAGCGCCACGGGCGTGGTTGCCGACGACATGTTCCCGTACTTCTGCACCGTCAGGAATACCTTCTCCATCGGCACGCCGGCGCGCTTGGCCACTGCCTCGATGATGCGCAGGTTCGCCTGATGGGGTACCACGACGTCGAGCGCGTCCACCGTGGTGCCGGTGCGGCGCAGGACGTCGAGACTGGCCTCGCTCATGCCCTGCACTGCTTTCTTGAAGATCTCCTGACCATCGAAGTCCCAACGCGTCTGGCCGAACGGCACCCCCAGATTCGCGTACAGGGTGCCCATGCCGCGGACTCGCAGGATCTGGCGCGAATCGGCAAAGCACTGGAGCTTCTCGGCGATCACGCCTTCCTCCCGTGCACTCGGCTGCAGCACGACAGCCGCGGCGCCATCGCCGAACAGCACGGCGACATTGCGATTGTCCCAGTCCATGTACTGCGAGATGAGCTCGACACCGATGACCAGGACATTGCGCGCCACCCCGGTCTTCACCATCGAGGTGCCCACCGACAGGCCGTACATGAAACTGGTACAGGCGGTATTGACGTCGAAGGCGGCGGCGGCGGTGGCACCGATGCGCTGCTGGACGGCGGAGGCCGAATTCGGCACCGTCTCGTCGTTGCTGCAACTACCGTAGATCACCAGATCGATGTCCTCGCCGCGCAGCCCGGCACAGGCAATCGCCCGTTCGGCGGCAACGATCGCCAGATCGATTCCGGGGACGTGGGAGATGCGCCGCTCCCGCATGCCCGTCCGACTGGCAATCCACTCGTCATCCGTCGGCAGGAAGGTCGCGAGGTCGGCGTTCGTCAGGATGGCCGGCGGCAGGCATTTGCCCCAGCCGGTGATTGCTGCATGGACGGAATGATTCATGGGCTCCCCCAGATGATGCCCCCGGGCAGGCATCGTAATACGATTGCCATATTCCCACACCGGCGTGCCCATGAACTCTCCAGCCAGCCCGCGGATGCTCCGCTACGCGATCATCGGCGCCGGCATGTCCGGCATTCTCGCCGCCAAGCGCTTGCTGGAGCGTGGCGAACGCGAGGTGACGGTGTTCGAGAAGGCGGACCGCGTCGGCGGTACCTGGCGGGAGAACCGCTATCCGGGCCTGACCTGCGATGTCATGGCCCATGCCTATACCTACTCGTTTGCACCCAACCCCGACTGGAGCGCGGTGATGGCGGGAGGCGCCGAGATCCGCGAGTACTTCGAGGCGGTGTGGCGTCGTCATGGCATCGACCGCATCACGCGCTTCGGCGCCGAGGTCACGACCCTCGAATGGCGTGATGGCTGCTGGGCCCTCGAGGCCAGCGACGGCACGCGAGGCGAATTCGAGGTGGTCATTGTCGCCAGCGGGGTCCTGCACCATCCCAGCGTGCCCGACCTCCCGGGTCTCGACACGTTCGCCGGGCCGAGTTTCCACACGGCCCGCTGGCCCGGGGAATTGACGCTCGAAGGCCGTTCGGTCGGCATCATCGGCAATGGTTCCACCGGCGTGCAGATTGTCTCGGCACTCGCGGGGCGCTGCCGCTTGACGCAGTTCCAGCGTACGCCCCAGTGGATCATGAAGATCGACAATCGCGCATTCAGCGCGGAGGAGCGGGCCCATTTCCGCGCGCATCCCGAGGTGGTCGAGGCCATCCGCCAGGACCCGGAGTACGTTCGCCTGGTGAAGCGTTTCAATGACGCCATCGTCAATCCGGACAGCCCCGAGATGGCGGAGATCGAGGCTGCCGCCCTCCAGTACCTGGAGACGGCGGTAGTCGATCCGGTGCTGCGGGCGAAGCTGCGTCCCGACTACCGTGCTGCCTGCAAGCGACTGATCTATTCCTGCGACTACTACGAGGCGGTCCAGCGTCCGGGGACGAGCGTGGTGAGGGAGGCGATCCGCGCCATCGAACCGGCGGGTGTGCGGACCGCGGACGGCGTCCTCCATGAACTGGACATCCTGGTGTTGGCGACCGGTTTCCATGCGGACCGCTTCATCCGGCCGACGCGGGTGACGGGTCGTGGCGGCGTGACCCTCGATGAGCGTTGGGCAGTGCGCCCGAGTGCATATCTCGCGGTGACCCTGCCGGATTTCCCCAACCTCTTCCTGCTGAACGGCCCGACCGGGCCGGTGGGCAATTTCTCGCTCATCGACATCGCCGAGGCGCAATGGGGTTACATCGACCAGCTTATCGACGAACTGCGGGCGGGGCAGTGTCGGGCGATTTCGCCCACGGCAGCCGCCATGACGGACTACGACCGGCGGCGCGTGGAAGCGGCCCGGAAGACCATCTTCGCCAGCGGTTGCCGCAGTTGGTACCTTGATGGCGAAGGCGTGCCCTCGACCTGGCCCTGGGTGTACAGCGCTTTCTTCGCGGCGATGGCCAAGCCTGACCCCGCCGCCTACGAACGTGCTTGAGGCTCCGCCCGGCGGCCTGCCGTACAACACTTTCCTCGGGAATTTCACGTAAAAATGACATTCCGGTTGCCGTGATTGGCAAAAAACCCGGAAAAAACGCCACAAACCCGCCACCCCCCTTGTCGCGGACCGTCACCCGCGCCTACTCTCGGGTCACGACCGACCCCGGGTCGGTCGTGATTCAACACGCAACAACATCCAATCCAACAGACTCGAGGGGGAACAGACGACATGAATACCGAGAAGATCCTCGGCCTGATCGGCCTTGCCATTTCCCTGGTCGGCGGCTTTGTGGCGATTCCCTATGCGACCCTGATTCTCGTGGTGGCCGGCGGCGTGGTTGGCGCGATGGTCAATCGCGATGACAGCGTCCGCATCATCGTCAGCGCAATCGCGCTGGGGATGGCCGTCAACCACACGCTCGACGTGATCCCCGTCATCGGCACCCAGTTGAGCGCCATCGTGGGCGGCCTCGCCCAGTTCTCGGCCGGCGCGGCGGTGGTGTTGATCGTGCGCAACATGATCATGCGCTTCAAGCCCTGAAGTCGTCTTGCGACGCATGGAAAGGCCGCCTCCGGGCGGCCTTTTCATTTGCAGGAGGGACGGGTGGTCCGTGGGCGGGCGGGTCGGGTCCGAGGGTGCGCGGGGGTTGCAAGCAGCGGGACCTTATGTAAAAAACCGATTCGCGCGAAAATGGAACTGCTTCACACTTTCACCCATTGACAGCAATCAGGCGTTGACCGGCCGCCAGGGGCGGTGATGGCGAAGCCTCAAGAGGAGCAAAGCAGGCATGAATGGGAAGCTGCAGTTCGCGGTGTGTGCCGCTCTGACGGGTTTGCTGGCCGGACCACTCGATACCGCCGATGCACAGGCCGCCGAGTCCGCGCCGTTCAATGATGGACGTTACATAATCCGCGTGAAATCGCAGGCCGGCGCCGCGCCGCGCGCGACCGTGCCGCAGGACCGTACCCGCCTCGAGCGTGGCCGGCGCAAAGCCGAGGGCGCCGGTGGTCTCGTGGTGAAAGACATGGAACGCGAGGGTGATGTCGTCGCCCTGCTGACGGACGAGGGGGCGCGCCGCCTCAAGGACGATCCGGAAGTGGAGTTGGTGGAGCCGGACTACCGGCGCTATCCCATGGCCGAGACCAAGCCCTACGGCATCCCGATGGTGCAGGCGGACGACTCCCTCTTCACCGTCACCCATGCCAACAACTCTTATCCGGGCACGATGGTCTGCATCATCGACTCCGGCTACCAGTCCGCTCACGAGGACCTCGTCGATGGCAGTCTCAGCGGCACCGGCGACCTCGTCACCGGTACGCAGAACGGCGGTACCGGCAATTGGAACGAGGACAGCTGCGGCCACGGGACGCACGTGGCCGGCACCATCGCTGCCATCGGCGGCAATGATGCGGGCGTGGT
>JBJTPC010000529.1:0-5588 GCA_046074905.1 Gammaproteobacteria bacterium | reverse complement strand
CACGGGTAGTGATTTACGTCTCGGCTTGCGCTTCGTCATCAGCGACCCGCAGGAGGAGAGCTACGCGTTTACCTTCACGCTCACCATCCCCGGCGGCGAGCCGATTCCGGTGAACGCCACGCTGACGCTGAAGCTGCCGGTGGTCACGCCCGGTGGACTGACCGTCACGCAGGGCAAGTCCGCCAGTTCGCTCGTGACGTTCCAGAACGCCACATCGCTCGAAGTGGTGACCCGTCCCACCAATGGCGCTCTCTCCCTGGCCAATGACGGCACGTTCAGCTATGCGCCGAACGGGCAGTATTTCGGCGCGGATTCGTTCACCTATCGCGGCCGGAATCTGGACGGCGTCTCCAAGCCCGAGACGGTGAGCATCAGCGTGGTGCGCCAGTTCGAGGGTAACTGGTCGATTTCCGTGAGGGACTTCCCGAATGACCCCTGCGTCGATGCCAAGAATCTGGAAACCAGTGCAGGCATCTCCAAGGCCTCGGACACGCTCTACCTGACGAGCTACCAGGGCAGCCCCATCGAGTTGCGCATGAGCAGCGCGGACGACCCGGCTGGCCTCACGGGCTCGGCGACGGTGACCTACCCGGAGGACAACGGCACCACCGTCCAGTCGCTGAACATCAGCGTGCCGAACAGCACGACGCTGAGCGGTGGCGGCTCGTGGACCTGGACCCGTCCGGCCACGGACACCATGCCGGCCATGACCTGCACGGGCTCGACGGTGATCACGGGTAGCAAGCCCTAGACCCGCCTCCTGCGCACCCACCTGGGCGCCCGGCAAATCCGGGGCCCGGTGGGGGCGCGGCATGTGCGCGCGAAGCTGAAAGCCCTGCTGCAGATCGGCTGAGCCCGGAATCCTCTGCTGGTGTTTCGAACGACCGGTCGGCTCTGCGAGAATGCGGGGATGAACTCCCTGCTTCGTCCTGTCCGCGGTGCGAACCCGCTGGCCGCCCTGCTGTTGGGCCTGATCGGTTACCTCACCCCTGTGCCGGCCGCGGCCGATGGCGCCATGCCCACCGAGCTCGGCCTGGCCTTCGGGCGCGGGGTGGACGTGAATCTGCCGGACCTGCCCGGCAAGCTGGCTTCCGGCGATCTGCTGTGGGATGACAGTCGCTTCGGGGGACTTTATGCGGGCCGTCAGGGCCGCACGCTCGGCGAGGCGTCCGCCCTCCTCGACCGTACGTGGTTCCGCAATGTCCGGCAGGGAGTCACCGCCAGCCTCCTGAAACACAGCGGACTGCAGAGCAACTGGGAAGCGGGACTGGCGTACACGCTGACGACCCCGCCCCTGCGCCTCGGCGCAGTGGCCACGCGCCTCAAGGTGGGCGGTGGCTACAGCTACGCGTTCTCGCGGCCCAGCTACGAGGACGGCCCGTTCGCCGAGCCGGACCGCCGCTACCGTGGCCAGTTCCTGCTGCTGGTGGAGAACCACTGGCACCTCGCCGACAACGACCGGTGGTCCGTGGTGCTCCGCGTCCATCACCGCTCGGGGGTTTACGGACTCGTGGCGCCGCGGAACGTCGGCTCGAACTTCCTCGCGGTGGGGGTGGAGAGGAAGTGGTAGGGGCGCACTGACACCCGGGAGGTTTTCCCGCAAACGCGCCGAAAAGGCGCGTCCCTCAAGGCTGACTTGCAGGCCTTCGAGCAATCGGCCCTGCGAAGCCCCGGACAGCCAGGCGGTTGGAAATTCGACCGCGATGAGGCGAACCGCCGTGCGTAGCCGGCTGGACACCAACGTGCTGGGCTACGCGGACTCGTCCGACGAAGCGTAGCGGCAACGGCCTGCGATCTATCTTTTGCGCGGGCCGCTGACAGATCCCCCATTTCCGTACATTCCCGTCACGAATGCAGGGCGCAAGTGTTCGCCTTGTACGGCTAGCTTTGCTTTCAAGCATCAGCTCGACGTCGTACGAGAATTTTGTTCTTTATATGCTACAGTTTATTGGCCCGGTTCGGGTACTAACGACACCACGATTCGGCAGATGGCTCACGGGACTGCGCGACAGGCGTGCCCGAAGTGCCATTCTGGCGCGTATCGACAGGATGGCAGATGGATACCCGGGTGACTGGCGGACCCTCGACAGCACATTGGCGGAATTGCGAATACATCTCGGGCCCGGATATCGCCTTTATTTTTCGCGACAAGGAAACAATACCGTGATCCTGCTGAACGCCGGCACCAAGGCTAGCCAATCGAGCGATATCTCGATGGCCAAACGCCTCGCCGAAGCCCTGAGGAGCTAACCATGACGAAACCTGAACTCAAGGCCTGGGACAGCACAATGCACCTTCGCACACCAGAGGACCGCGCCGCCTACCTCGACGCTTGCCTTGCCGAGGCCGGCGATGACCCGCTTTTCATTGCCAAGGCACTTGGCAATATTGCGCGGTCAGCTGGGATGACTCAGGTGTCCCGGCAGACCGGTCTTGACCGCGAAAATCTCTACCGCGCCTTGTCCGGCGAGAACAACCCGAGTTTCATCACCATCGCGCGCGTTGCCGCAGCCCTTGGCATTCGCTTCCGTGCGGAGCCAATTCCTGATCGATGAAGCGGCTGCAGAAACTTGCCGACACCGCGATGGAGGAGACGAGGGATATGGCGGTGGCAGATGCGCCAACGGGGAGAGTCGCGAGCCCGCTCGCTCCCGTAGAAGTCGGCCAATCCGCCGGCGTGAGGGAGGAGAATCCCTTCGCGTAGCGGCCGGCACGGGTTTACAGCACGTTGAGCAGTAGTGCTTTCGGCACGCGATCCAGGATACGCAGTAGCGCACGGGCCGGGCCTGCGGGGCTGCGCTTGCCCTGCTCCCAGTTGCGCACGGTGACCAACGACACGTTCAGCCGACGGGCGAACTCCGCTTGACTGAAGCCGTAGCGCTGGCGGACCCGGCGTGCATAGCGGGCTGCATCTTTTCTGGCCTCGGCTGCGTCTTCGAGGCGATGCTGTTCGATCTCTTCCTCGGTGGTGGCATCCACCATGGCGTCATCGATACGACCAATCTTCGCCGTACGCAGCGTCTTCAAGTTCATTTTCATCCGTACGATTGGCATATCTGGCCACCTCGCGTCGATTGGCCTTGCGGGCAGAAATGATCCGGACCCTGCCAGCCCGATGGGTGAATACCACGACATACAGCCGGTTTTCGATGGCACCCATCAACTCGAAGCGGCATTCCCCGTAGTCTTCCCGAAAATCCGGTCTGACGACACGGCTGGAATCGGCAAACGCGCGCGTGGCGAACTTGAAATCGAATCGCCGCGTCCTGAAACATGCCTCGCTCTTGGCCGAGTCCCACTCGAATTCAACCTCCTCAGTGTAGTCCAATGGACCACCCTCCAGCAACCCGGAATGCGGGCTCGGGGAATCGTCGCGGGCGACAATGGCGAATGGCTATCCGAATAACGTCGCAGACGAAGAATTAGTCGATGCTGCGCGGTCCAGAGGTGGACTTTCACCTCACTGCTCTTCGATGACCACCCTCGCGCGTGGCGTACCGACGAGGTGCACGCGGCACTCCGTGGCCTCGGCGTCGATCTGGAACCGGGCACCGGCCTGCAGCGGAATCTCCATCGCTCCTTCGCGACAGAACAGCCGCGCCTCGCTGACCGCCTCGCCGCCTGCGGCGAACATGAACTGGCGGCGCAGCAATCCGACGGACTCGAGACCGGTCGGGCCAAGGGCGAGAACCATCCGGGTGGGCGTGGTGGTGGCGGCGATGTCATCCACCTTGGCGAGTGCACCGCTGATGCGGGACTTCGTGTCGTCATCCTGGGCGGCACGTAGGGCCTCCGCCCCCGCCCGCCGGGCGTCCGCATAGCGACCGAGCGCAAGCAACAGCCGCAGCTCGTCCATGAGCGCCAACCGCCGAAAGTTCGGGGGCAGCGCGGCAAACGCCGCCTCGCCGCCTGCCAAGGCTTGCTGCAGGGCCAGATACTCGTCCAGCGGCTGTCCCCACTTGCCGTGGATGCGCGAGGCAGCGACCTGCTGGAGCGTCAGCTCCGCGGAGTTGCGCTCGGGCCGCGCAAGCATGGTGGCGAGGCTGGCCTCGGCGGCGGCACGGTCACCCCGTTGCGTCGCCAGAATGACCTCGGCAAAACCTCGCGCCACCGCCCCGTCCGCCTTGGCGGCGATGGCAGATTCAGGACGGAACACCACGCGCCGCAGCGCCGTTCCCTCAACCGCCTGACCACCCGACTGCGCCGGCTTCCAGCGCCAGGCCTTGACCTTCTACAGCACGTAAGCGATTTGGGCCGCAGCACCGGTCGCGCGCACCACCTGCACGTCCTGCACGGTACCGCTGGCGGAAATTCGTGCCGCGAACTGCACCCACCCCTCCCCGCGCGGCACGAGGATCCGCAACTGCTCCTCGTCGATCAGCGGCTGCGGATACTCGTAGCCCCCGTCGGCCGCTGCCAGCGGCTTGAGCACGATGGGCGTTGGGGGTTCAGCCGCCGTCCCGAGAGCGGCTGCCAGCAGCAGGGCGAGCAGGAGGGGGCGTTGCAGGGGCATGGGGGGATGCTACACAACCCCACGTCCGGAAATCACCACGGCAAGGAAACGTAATAGTCGGCTACCACGCCCCAAACATCCTCGAACGGGACCAGGGGTGCCGGGACCAGCGTAGCCAGTGTCTGGTAGCGACGCGACGCGCGAGTAACCAACTCGGGATTCGCGAGAGAGTGCCCCGCAACCGGAATACGGCCTGCACATTTCAGCCGCAAGGCACGCAGGACCTCGGATCGATTAGTGGGCTCGTGCAGCGTGGGCACCCGCATGAGCAGCCAGTGGAGATCCCATGGATCCTGATACCGCTCCCTATTGCGCTCATGCTGCTGTAAAAGCGCGCGGTATTTCTCCGCCACCAAATCCGTGATGGACGAGAGACGAATGGGTGAGTGATTACCCAAGTTATCCAACTCGATCCCGGTAATCACCTCGTTGTAGCTGTAGTCGATACTCACGATGTCTGCCGCTTTCCCCGACCGGAGGCGCTGCATCCGTGCCATATCGTTGCCGGGGGCGTAGCCGACACGGATCCGCAAGGTCGGGAAAGTACTGGACTCTGACGGTGGTCTCAGCTCATGACCTTGTACGCGGCAGACAAGACCATAAGGCAGGCGCTGCTCTGCGAGCGCCATGGCGGTCACGAGTTGGCTTACCACCAACTCGGGAGCAAGCTCGACCTGGCGACTGGTGGTGGAAAAGTCCATGTCTGTCGTGAACCGATTGCTGCCGTAGCGGATCGCCAACAGAATCCCACCCTTCAGCACCGGACTCCCACCGACACCCGACGACTCGGAATAAAACCCGGACAAGACAGTGTGCACCGCCTGCCTTAGCTCACGCTCCTTCCGATCGCGTGCGGCCGCTACCCAGTCAGCCAGAGTTGGCGCCGATATCACGCCTCATCCTCGTTCAGCGAGAGGAACCACGTCGCTGAATAGCGCGGACTGAATGGGGCCCTGCCGACCAGGCGCCGTGAGCCTCCACGCGCGACATGCTGCCGCCAGTCCTTCAGTGCCTCGGGTGCCAGTCCACACACTTCATCGATCACATAGCCGGCGCGGACCTTGTCGATGGGTTC
>JBJTPC010000528.1:0-6280 GCA_046074905.1 Gammaproteobacteria bacterium | reverse complement strand
CTGGCGCTGGCGCTGGTGCCGGTGTTCGTGCTGCTGTTCCTCGGCGTGGACGCGCTCAAGAACTGGGCCGAAGCGGACGGTCCTGCCGCCTGGCTGTCGACGTTGGTGCTCTTCGTCGCCGCCTGGATCGGCCAGTTCATCGGCCATGCCATCGAGGGCCGCAAACCCTCCTTCCTGCAGGACCTGCAGTTCCTGCTCATCGGTCCGATCTGGCTGATGGGCAAGGCTTTCCAGCGCGCCGGCTGGCGTTACTGAAGCGGTTCCGCGGCCGTCAAACGGTCGCGGCAGCTTCGCGCACCGCTGCCGTCACGGCTGCGTGCACGTTCCGGTCGAGACAGTCCGGCACCAGGTCATCCCCGAGAGCGAGTTCGGCAATCCGCTGGGCGGCTGCGAGCAGCATCGCATCGGTGAACCGCCGTGCGCGGGCCTCCAGGGCCCCCTTGAACAGGCCCGGAAATCCGAGCACGTTGTTGATGCCCTTGCCGTCGGCGGCAAAGGCCGCGCCTCGCTCGAGCGCCACCAGCGGTTCAATCTCCGGATCGGGGTTCGAGAGCGCCAGGATGACCTGACCCGGCCGGATCCACTCGGGCTTGATCAGACCACGGACACCGGTGGTGGAGATGACGATATCCGCGGTGGCCAGGACGCTCTCGAGCGTGGACGGCTCTCCGCCCAGCTGCTGCAGGCGGCCCAGCGCTGCCGGGTTGCGGTCCGCGCCAAGCACCCTGCCCACGCCCTGGCTGCGCAGCAGCCGCACGATGCCAAGGCCCGCGGCGCCCAGCCCGATCTGGCCGATCACGCTGTCCTCGAGCCGCCGGCCGACACGGCGCGCTGCGTTCAGCAGGGCTGCAAGGGCCACCACGGCCGTACCGTGCTGGTCATCGTGGAGGACCGGCTTGTCGAGGCGCTCGCGGAGTTTCGACTCGATGGCGAAGCACTCCGGCGCGGCGAAATCCTCGAGCTGGATGGCCCCGAAGCTTTGCTCGATGGCGCAAACATGCTCGACGACCCGGTCGGGATCACGCTCGGTCAGCAGGATCGGATAGGCATTGATTCCCACCAGCGAGGCGAACAGCGCGGCCTTGCCCTCCATGACCGGTAGCCCGGCGAGCGGTCCGATGTTGCCGAGGCCGAGTATCGCCGTGCCGTTGGTGACCACGGCCACCGTGTTCGGCAGGCTGGTGTAGTCCCAGGCCCGCTCCGGATTGTCGCGGATGGCCAGACACACCCGGGCTACGCCCGGCGTGTAGATGTCGCGCAGGGTCTGCAGCGTATTGATGGGCGCTCGCGAACTCATGGCGATCTTGCCACCGCGATGGCGATTGAAGACGCGGTCGCTCTTGCCGACGAAGCGCGCGGTGGGCAGCGCGTCGATGCGGCCGTACAGCGAGCGATCCATCTCCTCGTCCATCTCGAGGGTCAGTTCCCAGAGCGTGCGTCCCTGCTCGCGGCGGAGCGCCTGCAGATGCTCGATGACCAACCCTTCCTCGGCAATCACCTGCAGCACCTTGGCCAGGCTGCCGGGCTGGTGGATGGTCTCGACGATGAGGATTTCGGGGATTTTCAAAGGAGTCTCCGCGGACCCGCGGGGCGGGCATCGGGGTGGGGCGGCGGCGCGCACCGGCCGTCGGCGGCGGGCATTGTAGCCCAGTGGTACGCTACGACTTTCCCGACGACTCCGGAGCCCGCCATGGCCAAGGCCATCGATCCACTGGACCTGTTCGACGTCCAGAGCCTCCTCAGCGCTGACGAAGCGATGGTTCGCGACAGCGTCGCCCGACTGGTCGATGACCGTGTGCTGCCGGTGATCCGCGGACACTTCGATCACCACACCTTCCCCCGCGAGCTGATCCCCGAACTCGCCGCGCTGGGACTGTTCGGCTCCTCCCTGCAGGGCTATGGTTGCGCCGGCCTGAATGGTGTTGCCTACGGACTCATCTGCCAGGAACTGGAACGCGGCGATTCGGGCATCCGCAGTTTCGTCTCGGTGCAGAGCAGCCTCTGCATGTACCCCATCCACACCTACGGCAGCGAGGAGCAACGGCAGAAGTACCTGCCCGGCATGGCGGCCGGCACCTTGATCGGCTGTTTCTGCCTGACCGAGCCCCATGGCGGCTCGGACCCGGCGAACATGAAGACCACGGCCCGCCGCCGCGGCGACGACTGGGTCCTCAACGGCAGCAAGATGTGGATTACCAACTCACCCATCGCCGACCTCGCCGTGGTCTGGGCGATGACGGAAGAGGGCATTCGCGGGTTCATCGTCGAGAAGGGCACCCCGGGCTTCATGGTGCAGGAGATCCAGCACAAGTTCTCGCTGCGCGCCTCACTGACCGGCGCCGTGTTCCTCGACAACGTGGTGGTCCCGGCTGCCAATCTCCTGCCGGGTTCGACGGTCGGCCTCAAGGCGCCGCTGAGCTGCCTGACCCAGGCCCGCTTCGGCATCACCTTCGGGGTGATCGGCGCCGCGCAGGCCTGCCTGCAGGAGGCAATCCGCTACACCGCGGACCGGGTGCTCTTCAACCGACCGCTCGCCGCCAACCAGATGGTGCAGGTCCGTCTCGCCGAGATGGCGCGGAAGATCACCACCGCCCAACTGCTCTCGCTGCAACTGGGCCGCCTCAAGGATGCCGGCCAGATGAACCCCACGCAGGTATCGCTCGCCAAATGGAACAACTGCCGCATGGCGATCGATATCGCCCGTGACGCCCGCGACCTGCTGGGTGGCTCGGGCATCAGTGCCGAATACGTGCCCATCCGGCACGCCCTGAACCTCGAGAGCGTCATCACCTACGAGGGCACGGAGACCGTCCATCAGCTCACCGTCGGCCGGGCCCTGACCGGCATCAACGCCTTCTAGAACCGTCGGATTTCTTGCCGGTTGCCGCCGAATCCGGTTCCACCGAACCATCAACCCGTTGATTTCATGATTTTTTTGTTTTCTGGCATGGTTCCTGCTGCGTAAGAGAAAACACTTACGCCACGACGGCGATCCGGGGATGAAGATGCCGACGACGAAGTTGAAGGCCCAGCGACTGCTCGCCGGTCTGGGCGGCGCCGTAACGACGGTGGGCGCGCAGGCGGAAGCCGAACTGGCGCCGGTGCTGGTGCATGCCGAGGAGCCGCAAAGCGCCACTCTTGCCTTCGTCGGGCTCGGATTGCTGGTCCTGTCGGCAATCGCGCGGCGCCGCAACGATCCCTGACGGGCTCTCCCCTCAGGCGACCGCGACCCCGAGCTGGCCGAGGATGCCCTTGGCTGCCTCACGCCCCTCGAACACGGCCGTCACCACGAGGTCGGAGCCGCGCACCATGTCGCCGCCGGCGAACACCTTCGGGTTCGTGGTCTGGAACTGGCGACCCGGGACGGAAGACACCCGGACCCTGCCGTTCGGCTGCGTCTCGATCCCCGCTTCCAGCATCCAGTCCGGCGGGCTCGGCTGGAAGCCGAAAGCCACCAGCACCGCGTCGGCGGGAATGATTTCCTCGGTGCCGGGAACTTCCTCGGCGACACGACGACCCCGTGGTCCCGGCGCCCCGAGCCGGGTCTGCACCACCTTCACGCCCTCGACCTTGCCGTCACCGACAATCGCGACCGGCTGGCGGTTGAAGAGGAAGGTGACGCCCTCCTCCTTGCTGTTCTTGTAGTCCCGCCGGCTGCCCGGCATGTTCTGTTCGTCGCGGCGGTAGGTGCAGGTGACGCTGGCCGCTCCCTGGCGGATGGCCGAGCGATTGCAGTCCATGCCGGTGTCGCCACCCCCGAGCACCACCACGCGCTTGCCCTCGAGGCTGACGTAGGGATGGGCAGTGTCCAGACCGAGTTGGCGATAGTTGTTGCCGACCAGGTAGGGCAAGGCCTCGTGCACGCCCGGCAGGTCCTCGCCCGGAAATCCGCCCTTCACGTACTTGTACGTGCCGAGGCCGAGAAACACGGCATCGAACTCCGCGACCAGCTCGTTGAAGGTCAGGTCCTTGCCGATCTCGATGCCCAGGCGGAACTCCACGCCCATGCCTTCGAGCAGCTCGCGCCGCTTGGCGATCACTTCCTTCTCCAGCTTGAAGGCCGGGATGCCGAAGGTGAGCAGGCCACCGATCTCCGGATAGCGATCGAACACGACGGCCTGGACCCCGTTGCGCGCGAGGATGTCGGCACAGCCGAGCCCCGCCGGACCGGCGCCCACCACCGCCACGCGCTTGCCCGTCGGCTTCACGTGGGAAAGGTCCGGACGCCAACCCTGCTTGAGCGCCTCGTCGGTGATGTACTTCTCGATCGAGCCGATGGTCACCGCGCCGAGACCATCGTTGAGCGTGCAGGCCCCCTCGCAGAGGCGGTCCTGCGGACACACGCGCCCGCAGACCTCCGGCAGGCTGTTGGTCTGATGGGAGAGCTCCGCCGCCTCGAGCAACTTGCCCTCGTTCACCAGCTTCAGCCAGTTGGGGATGTAGTTGTGCACCGGGCACTTCCACTCGCAGAACGGGTTGCCGCAGGAGAGGCAGCGCCCGGCCTGTTGTGCGGCGGGACGTGCCTCGAAGGGGGCGTAGATCTCCTTGAACTCGCGGATACGGATTTCCGCCGGGGTCTTGGCAGGATCGAGGCGGGGAATGTCGAGGAACTGGAGGTGCTTGTCGGCCATGGCTGGGATTCCGGTGGCGTCGCGCGGCTCAGGCAGCGCGGCGCAGGTTCTCGATCAGGGTATCGACCGCCGCCGCCTTCGGCTTCACCAGCCAGAAGCGACCGACGAACGAGCGCCAGTCATTGAGGATGGTGGCACCCCAGTCGCTCCCGGTCTCGTCGACATGGGCCTGGACCAGGCTGCGCAGGTGATGCTGGTGCAGTTCCATCCCTTCGCCGGTGATACGGTGGATGTCCACCAACTCGTGGTTGTAGCGATCGACGAAATCACGGTCCTCGTCGAGGACATAGGCGAAGCCGCCGGTGAAGCCGGCGCCGAAGTTGACACCGATGCGGCCGAGTACCACGACCACACCGCCGGTCATGTACTCGCAGCAATGATCGCCCGCGCCCTCAACGACGGCGATGACGCCGGAATTGCGGACGGCAAACCGCTCGCCGGCCCGGCCTGCGGCGTAGACCTCGCCGCCGGTGGCTCCGTAGAGGCAGGTATTGCCCATGATCGGGGTCTCGCGCGCGATGAAGCGGGCGCTGCGCGGCGGACGCAACACGAGCTTGCCGCCGGCCATGCCCTTGCCCACGTAGTCGTTGGCGTCACCCTCGAGATGCAGGTGGAGACCGCCGGCATTCCAGACGCCGAAGCTCTGTCCGACGTTGCCGGTGAGGCGAACGGTGACCGGTGCATCCGCCATGCCCTGGTTGCCATAGCGGCGGGCGATTTCGCCGGATAGACGCGCACCGATGGAGCGATTGCGGTTCTCCACCGGATAGGCGAATTCTCCGCCCGAACGCGACTCGATGGCCGGGAGGATCTCGCTCACCATGCGCTCCGCCAGTTCGCCCTTGTCGAAGGGCGGATTGCGATCATCGAGGCAGAACTGCGGAGTCTCGTTGCCGAGTCCGGCATCCGAGAGGATGGGCGTGAGATCGAGCTTGCGCTGCCGCGGCGTCTCGCCCTCGGCGATCGTCAGCAGCGAGGTCTGGCCGATGAGCTCGGCCATGGTGCGGACGCCGAGCCCGGCCATCAGCCTGCGACACTCCTCGGCCACGAAAGTGAAATAGTTCATCACCATTTCGGGCAAGCCGACGAAGTACTTCGCCCGCAACGTATCGTGCTGCGTGGCGACCCCGGTGGCGCAATTGTTGAGATGGCAGATGCGCAGGTACTTGCAGCCCAGCGCGACCATCGGCGCGGTCCCGAACCCGAAGCTCTCCGCCCCGATGATGGCTGCCTTGATGACGTCGAGCCCGGTCTTCAGGCCGCCATCGGCCTGCAGCCGCACGCGGTGGCGCATGTCGTTGAGCCGCAGCGTCTGGTGGGCTTCCGCCAGGCCGAGCTCGAAGGGTGTGCCGGCATACTTGATCGAGGAGATCGGGCTGGCGCCCGTTCCGCCGTCATGACCCGAGATGGTGATCAGGTCGGCATAGGCCTTGGCGACACCGGCTGCCACGGTGCCCACTCCCGGCTCGGCCACCAGCTTCACCGACACCAGTGCCTGCGGATTGACCTGCTTGAGGTCGAAAATCAGCTGTGCGAGGTCCTCGATGGAATAGATGTCGTGATGCGGCGGCGGCGAGATGAGACCGACACCGGGGCGTGCGTAACGCAGCGTGGCGATCATCTCGTTCACCTTGTGTCCGGGCAACTGG
>JBJTPC010000527.1:0-2121 GCA_046074905.1 Gammaproteobacteria bacterium | reverse complement strand
GCCGACACGCGATTCGAGTACGCGGAACTCGGCCACCCGCTCACCTGCCGCCAGCACGGGGACGGTACGGCTGTCGATGGCGGCCAGTGGCGCGACGAACCAGGGCGAGGCGACACCCAGGGGTTGATGGAATTCGGTCGCCAGGGCCGGCGACTCGCCGATCTGGAAGTCGGCGCGCCACTCGGCGCCGAAGCCGTTGAGTTCGGTGAGCAGCAGCCTCACGCCGGCGTTGAAGGCATTGTTGCCTGCGAAATCATCCTGCAGGTCGAGCGCAAAACTCAGGTAGTTCGGGCCCCAGGCCTTGCGCCTGCCGTCGACGGTCAAGTCCAACGTCCCGGGGACGCGAGTCGACACGGTCCAGTCGATGGTCTCGAAAACATCGCGCCCGTAGGCCTCGGCGATACGCCGCTCCAACCGCGCCGGGTCGAAGGGCCGATCGCGCTCCGCCGCCAGCACCGTCTCCAGCCACCGGGTGACCACCGCCGTCGAGGCCTCGATGCGCAGTTCGCCGACGCGCCCTTGCGGGGCTTCGAGTCCGCGACGGGCAAGACGGGCTGCCTGCGCCGCTGTCCAGGTCTCCGCATCCGCAGCGAAGCGCGCGAGAGCAGGCCGCGCCGCCGCCGCGGCAGCGGCGCCGAGGTCGATCGCCAGACCCAGGCGCTGGAAGTCGGTCGATCCGAACTCGCCCAAGGCGGGCACCAGCAACAAGTCCGCAGGGCCGAGCGAAGCGCGCGCCCGCGCGGTCTCGCGTTCCATCAACAGGGTGATGGCCTGGTTCGAAACCTCGAGGGCGGACACGAGGGAAGCGCGTGGCACCTTGGGGAACGACACGTCGACGACAATCAGCCGGTCGACGCCCATCTGCCGTGCGAGTTCGACCGGCAGGTTCGCCGTGAGTCCGCCATCCACCAGCAGGCGGCCTGCCACATCCACCGGGGCGAAGAAACCCGGTGCGGAGAGGCTGGCCCGCAAGGCTTCCGCAAGATCACCCTGTGCCAGGGTGACGCCCTCGCCGGGCACCAGGTCGGTCGCGAGCGCGCGGAAAGGAATCGGCAAGCGGTCGAAATCGTGGACCGTCGCCACGGGCAGGGTGGCCCGGCGCAGCGTGGCCAGGAGTTTCTGTCCCTGGACCAGACCCTGCGGCAGGACGAACCGCGTGCCTCGCAAGCCGACGGGCACGCGAACCAGAAACTCGCGATCGTCCTGCTTGCGCCGGAAGCCGAGGTCGGCGCGTGGCGCACGATCCCGGAACGCCTCGGCCCAGTCGGTGGAGCGGAACATCCGCTCGATGTCCTCCAGTGGCATCCCCGAGGCATACAGCCCACCGACCACCGCCCCCATGCTGGTGCCGGCAATGGCGTCGATCCGGACCTGTGCGGCCTCGAGTTCGCGCAGAACCCCGATGTGGGCCGCGCCGCGCGCACCCCCCCCGGACAGGACCAGCCCGGTTCGGGGGGTCTCGGCCGCGGCGGTTCCCGCCAGCCACGCCACCGCCCATAGCAGCGACCGCGCGGAACTCCATCTCGGTCTGTCCAGTCCCATGGCAAAAGGTTAGCAGGCACGGGCCTGCCGCATAATGTCCGCAGCCACGTACGGATTTCCTCATGCCCGCCAGAACATCCCTGCTCGCCCTTTCCTGTATGATGCTGCCGTCCGGGTTCGCAGCGGCCGCTGCAAGCCCTGCCACCACCGCAGCAGCGGCGCCGGCCACGACGGCGAGCGCCGAGCGGGATGTTCTCGAGGAAGTCGTGATCCAGGCTTCCCGAACCGGTGCCGATGCTTTCGGGTATCCCGGGAGCGTTTCGACCACGGATGGGACCACGCTTGCTCTCCAGGGGCCGACCCACGCCAGCGAGGCACTGAACCGGAACGCGGGCGCCTTCCTGCAGCGGGGGAGCGGTCAGGAAATGCTGGTGGCCCTGCGCTCACCGGTGCTGACCGGCCCCGGTGCCTGCGGAGCCTTCCTGTTGATGGAAGACGGCGTACCGCTCCGGCCGGTAGGCAGTTGCAACGTCAACCAGTTGTTCGAGGTCAACCTCGAGCAAGCCGCTGCCATCGAGGTGGTCCGTGGACCGGGCCTCGGTCCGCAGGGAGCCAACGCCTTGCACGGACAGGTGAATG
>JBJTPC010000526.1:0-2214 GCA_046074905.1 Gammaproteobacteria bacterium | reverse complement strand
GAGTTCGATGTGGACTGGGTGAAGGTGTCGCTGAGCAAGCCCGGGGCCATCCGCAACAGCCGCGACGTCGGCGTGGCCATCGAGCGCACCCGCGCCGACTATCCCGCCAAGTGACGGGGCCGCAAGGCCCCGTGCCACCGCAGCCGCGCGCATGACCCGGGTCTACGTCGCCGCCGGCGGCAATATCGCCCCCGAGGAGCGCTTGCCCCAGGCCCTGCGCGCGCTGCGCGAGGCCTTCGGCGAGTTGGTGGTTTCGCCTTGCTATGCCAACGCCGCAGTGGGCTTCGCCGGGGAGGACTTCCACAACCTGGTGGTCGGCTTCGACACCGAACTCGACCTCGCCGAGGTGCTGGCGCGGCTGCATGCCATCGAGGCAGCCTGCGGCCGTGAGCGGGATGCCCCGAAATGGGCGCCGCGGGCGATGGACCTCGATGTGCTGCTGTTCGGCGATTGCAGCGGCGACTTTCCCGGGGCCGTGCTGCCGCGTCCCGACCTGCTGCGGCGCGCCTACATGCTCGGCCCGCTCGCGGACATCGCGCCGGATCTCCGTCATCCGACGGCGGGTCGCACCATCGCCGAGCTCTGGGCGGCCTTCGACCGCCGGGGCTGGCAGCCGCGCCGGATTCGCTGAGGGGACCTGCGGCGGCGGGGGTCCCGCCGGCGCCTAGTGCCCGGCGACCGAGCGGCCGCCGTCGACGGCAAGCACCTGACCGGTCACGTAGCGTGCGTCCTTGAAGAAGAACAGCACGGCGCGCGCGATATCGTCCGGGTGACCCACGCGCTTGAGGGCCGTGCGTTCGAGAATGCGCTCCTGCACCGACGAATCCAGACCGGCGCCATCGTCGGGCCAGAGAATGGGCCCGGGTGAAACCCCGTTCACGCGCACGCGCGGACCCAGTTCCCGCGCCAGCGACATGGTCAACATCTGCAACCCCGCCTTGGCGGCGCAGTAGGCCGGGTGTCCCTTCAAGGGGCGGGTGGCATGGATATCCACCAGGTTCACCACTTGCCCCCCGTGTTCCAGCAACTGCGGAGCAGCCGCCTGCACCAGGAACAGCGGTGCGCGCAGGTTCGTGCCGATGAGGTCGTCGAACTGCGCCGCGGTGAGCGTCCCGAGGGGCGTCGGATAAAACGTGCTGGCGTTGTTGATGACCGCGGTCAGGCGCCCGAAAGCCGCCACGGTCGACGCGACCAATTGCGGCAGCGCTGCCAGGTCGAGCAGGTCGGCGGGCAGGAGCAGGGCGGACTCGGCGCGAAGGGCGTTCAGGTCGGCGACGAGTTGCTCGGCGTCGCGGGTGCTGTGATGACAATGCACGGCGACCGCCGCGCCATGCGCATGCAGCAGGCGGGCGATGGTGGCCCCGAGGCGGCGTGCGGCCCCGGTGATGAGGACCACTTCCCCGGCCAGGGCGGGGGTGGGAAGGGAACCGGAATCGATCTCGGACATCCGTCCACGATACCCGCAACGGCGGCCGGCGGAAAAGCCGGCCCCTCGGCCACGACCGGCAGGCGATAATCCGCGTGTGGAAACCTCACTCTCCTTGCCGCATCCGGGACCGGATGAAGCGGCGCATGTCGCCCGCATGCGGGCCCATCTGCGCCACGGCCTGCGGGCGGCCGGCGGACGCTGGTCGTTCGCGCAGTTCATGCACGAGGCGCTCTACGCTCCCGGACTTGGCTACTACGCTGCGGGTGCCCGCAAGTTCGGCCGCGACGGCGATTTCGTCACCGCGCCGGAAATCTCGCCGGTGTTCGGTGGCTGTCTGGCGCGGCAAGCGGCCGAAGTGTTCGGCGAACTGCGCCGGCAGTCACCGGGGAGTCCACTGACGCTGGTCGAGTACGGCGCCGGCAGCGGTGCCCTCGCCGAACAATTGCTGCTCGCCCTGGCGGCGCTCGATGCCGTCCCGGACGTCTACGCCATCGTCGAGGTATCCGCCGATCTGCGGGAACGCCAGGCCCAGCGCCTCGCGGCGCGGCTGCCCTCGGCGCTCTCCCGGCGCGTGGTCTGGTGGCCCGGGCATGCCAGCCAGCTTTGGCGCGGCGTGCTGGTCGCCAACGAGGTGCTCGATGCGCTGCCGGTCGAGCGACTGCGGGTGGGTGGCCAAGGTCTGGAACAGTGCTTCGTGGAATGCGCGGATTGCGCTGCCGACGCGGACTTGCATCTGGTCTGGCGGCCGGCGGACGCCGCCGTGGACGCTGCCGCTGCCGCCGGCG
>JBJTPC010000525.1:0-4158 GCA_046074905.1 Gammaproteobacteria bacterium | reverse complement strand
GAAGTCCTGGTCGAGATCAAGGCCACCGGCGTCTGCCATACCGACGAGTTCACGCGTTCCGGCGCCGACCCGGAAGGCCTGTTTCCCGTCATCTTTGGTCATGAAGGCGCCGGCATCGTGCGCGAAGTCGGCGCGGGCGTGAAGGGCTTGAAGCCCGGCGACCACGTGATCCCGCTGTACACGCCGGAATGCCGCGAGTGCAAGAGCTGCACATCGCAGAAGACCAATCTCTGCACTGCCATCCGCACCACGCAGGGCCAGGGGGTCATGCCCGACGGCACCAGCCGCTTCTCGATCGATGGCCGCAAGATCCATCACTACATGGGTTGCAGCACGTTCTCCAACTTCACCGTCCTGCCCGAGATCGCCCTCGCCAAGATCCGCGAGGATGCGCCGTTCGACAAGGTCTGCTACATCGGTTGCGGCGTCACTACCGGCATCGGGGCGGTCATCAACACCGCCAAGGTGGAACCGGGCGCGAACGTGGTGGTATTCGGCCTCGGCGGCATCGGCCTCAACGTCATCCAGGGCGCGCGCATGGCGGGCGCCAACATGATCATCGGCGTGGACATCAACCCGGCCCGCGAGACGCTGGCCCGCAAGTTCGGCATGACGCATTTCGTCAATCCGCGGGAAGTGCAGGGCGATCTCGTGCCCCATCTCGTCGCCCTCACCGGCGGCGGTGCGGATTACAGCTTCGAGTGCGTGGGCAACGTCGACCTGATGCGGCAGGCGCTCGAGTGCTGCCACCGCGGCTGGGGTGAAAGCATCATCATCGGCGTGGCCGGAGCCGGGCAGGAGATTCGCACGCGTCCGTTCCAGCTGGTCACGGGGCGCGTCTGGAAGGGCACTGCCTTCGGTGGCGCCCGTGGCCGTACCGACGTACCGAAGATCGTCGACTGGTACATGGACGGCAAGATCAATATCGACGACCTCATCACCCACGTGCTGCCGCTGGAGCGCATCAACGAGGCCTTCGATCTCATGCATGCCGGCACCAGCATCCGCACCGTAGTCACCTTCTGAAGCGAACCCACCGAATGCCTACTCCCATCCCCGCCGCGGAGGCCGACGCCGCCGTGCTGGCCGCCGTCACCGCCGCGGTGAACGAAGTCGGTCCCCAGCCCGGCCCGCTGCTCGAAGTGCTGCATGCCGTGCAGCATCGACTTGGCTGCGTCCCGGAAGCGGCGGTGCAGCCGATCGCCACGGCGCTGAACCTCTCGCGCGCCGAGGTGCACGGGACCATCACCTTCTACCACCACTTCCGGCGCACGCCGCCGGGCCGGCACATCGTGCAGGTATGTCGTGCAGAGGCCTGTCTCGCCATGCGCGGTGATGCGGTGGCCAGCGCCGCCGAGCAATGCCTCGGAGTGTCGATGTCGCACGGCGCCGCCACCACGGCCGACGGGGCGGTGACGCTGGAGCCGATCTTCTGCCTTGGCCTGTGCGCGCAGTCGCCGGCGGCTCTGGTCGATGGCGAACCGCGCGTGCGCTTGACGCCGGATAGCATCCATGCCCTGTGTCAGGGTCTGCGCGTGCAGGGAGGCCAGTCATGAGCCCGTCGCCGCTGAAGGTTTTCGTGCCGCGCGACGCCGCGGCCATCGCGGTGGGCGCCGATGCCGTCGCTGCCGCCATCGAGCGCGAGGCTGCGGCGCGTGGCATCGCCTTGCAGGTGGTGCGCAACGGTTCGCGCGGCCTGCTGTGGCTGGAGACGCTTGTCGAAGTGACGACGGAGGCCGGTCGCGTGGCCTATGGCCCGGTGGATGCCGCCGACGTTCCCGGCCTGTTCGCGGCGGGCGTGTTCAGTGCCGCTCCCGCGAAGAGCGCGGCAGAAGGTGGCCACGCACTGTGCCATGGCCTGACGGAGGCCATTCCTTACTTCGCGAAGCAGCAGCGCCTGACATTCGCCCGTGTGGGCCTCACGGACCCGCTGTGCCTGCAGGACTACGAGGCCCACGGCGGTCTCGCGGGACTGCGCCAGGCACTGGCGATGGTGCCGGCAGACGTGGTGCAGCAGGTGACCGACAGCGGCCTGCGCGGTCGCGGCGGTGCGGCTTTCCCGGCCGGCATCAAGTGGAAGACTGTCCACGACCAGGTCGCGCCGCAGAAGTACATCAACTGCAACGCGGACGAAGGCGACTCCGGCACCTTCGCGGACCGCATGCTGATGGAAGGCGATCCGTACACGCTGCTCGAGGGCATGACGATTGCCGGTCTTGCCACCGGGGCCACGCAGGGCTACATCTACCTGCGCGCGGAGTATCCGCACGCCCATCGCACGCTGCTCGAGGCGATCCGCCGCGCCCGTGCCGCCGGTTGGCTGGGGGCGAGCGTCTACGGCAGCGGCCGTGCCTTCGACATCGAGGTACGGCTGGGTGCCGGGGCCTATGTCTGCGGTGAAGAGACCTCGATGCTGGAAAGTCTCGAGGGGCGCCGTGGCGAGGTGCGCGTGCGTCCGCCGCTGCCTGCCATCAAGGGCTTGTTCGGTTGCCCGACGGTCGTGAACAACGTGATCACGCTGGCTTCCGTGCCGGTGATTCTCGCCAGGGGCGCGGCGTTCTACCGCGACTTCGGCACTGGCCGTTCGCGCGGCACGCTGCCGATGCAGCTCGCCGGCAATCTGGCCCGCGGCGGCCTGGTGGAACTCGCCTTCGGCTGCACCATCCGCGAGCTGCTCGAGGACTTCGGCGGTGGTGCGGCCAGCGGTCGACCGCTGCGTGCGGTGCAGATCGGCGGTCCGCTCGGCGCCTACGTGCCGTCCGCACAGTTCGACCTGCCGATGGACTACGAAGCCCTCGCCGCCGCCGGTGCGCTCGTCGGTCACGGTGGTCTCGTGGCCTTCGACGATACCGCCAACCTGCCCCGTCTCGCCCGTCATGCGCTGGCTTTCTGCGCTCACGAGAGCTGCGGCAAGTGCACGCCCTGCCGCATCGGTTCGACACGTGGCGTGGAACTGGTCGACGAGGTCATCGCCGGCCGCAACACCGAACCCAACCTCGCCCTGTTGGGCGAGTTGCTCGACACGATGCAGTACGGGTCGCTGTGCGGCCTGGGCGGCATGACGCCGTTCCCGGTCCGCAGCCTTATCCAGCATTTCCCCGAGGATTTCCGCGATGTACAGCATTGACCACCACGACCTCGGCACGCCGGCGGCCCAGGGGGCGCCGGTCACCCTGGAGATCGACGGACGCCCGGTCACGGTGCCCGCCGGCACCTCCATCATGCGCGCCGCGGCCCTGACCGGCTGCGACGTCCCCAAGCTCTGCGCCACCGACACGCTCAAGGCGTTCGGGTCCTGCCGCCTGTGCCTGGTCGAGGTCGAGGGCCGCAAGGACCTCCCGGCCTCCTGCACGCTGCAGGTTGCCGAGGGCATGAAGGTGCGGACGCAGTCCGAGCGGCTGCAGCGCATCCGCAAGGGCGTGGTGGAGCTCTACGTCTCCGAGCATCCGCTCGAGTGCACCACGTGCGTGGCCAACGGTCACTGCGAACTGCAGAACGCCGCCAAGGCGGTGGGTCTCGAGGAAGTGCGCTATCCCGTAGCGGACATTGCCGCCAACACGGCCAGTGTGGTGGCGGCGCAGCCCGATGCCCTGTCCCCGGCCAACAGCCACAACATCTGCGACACCAGCAATCCGTACTTCAATTTCGATCCCTCGCTCTGCATCACCTGCTCGCGCTGCGTGCGCGCCTGCGACGAAGTGCAGGGCACGCTCGCGCTGACGGTGCAGGGCCGCGGCCTCGAGTCGCAAATCGTCGCCAGCAGCAACGAGGCGTTCATCGACTCCGAGTGCGTCTCCTGCGGGGCCTGCGTCGAGAGCTGCCCGACGGGCGCCCTGTCCGAGAAGCCGCTGGCCGTCGCCGGCCTGCCGGACCGCGCCGTGACCACCACCTGCGCCTACTGCGGCGTGGGCTGTTCGCTGAAGGCCGAGGCCAAGGGCGACACCATCGTCCGCATGGTCCCGAACCGCGACGGTCATGCCAATCACGGCCATGCCTGCGTCAAGGGACGTTTCGCCTGGGGTTATGCCACTCACCCCGACCGCGTCCGATCGCCGATGATCCGCACGAGCATCCACGAGCCCTGGCGCGAGGTGAGTTGGGACGAGGCGTTTGCGCACGCCGCGAGCGAGGTGAAGCGCATCCAGGCGAAGTACGGAC
>JBJTPC010000524.1:0-4742 GCA_046074905.1 Gammaproteobacteria bacterium | reverse complement strand
GGCGTCGGCATGGACGTGGTTCGCGGGCAGATCGAGGCACTCCGCGGTCATGTCGATATCGCCTCCACGCCGGGGCAGGGAGCGGAGTTCACCATCCGGCTGCCCCTGACGCTGGCCCTGATCGATGGCCTGCTCGTCGGGCTGGGCGAAGACCGCTACATTCTTCCGGCCCTGGCAGTTCGCGAAACCTTTCGCCCGGCGCCCGGGGCCGTGTCCCGCGTACACGAACAGGGGGAGATGGTGGCGGTCCGGGGGGAGCAGTTGCCCGTGCTGCGGTTGTCGCGCATGCTCCATCGACCCGGTCGCGTCGAGGCGCCCGAGGAGGGCATCATCGTCGTGGTGGAGGCCGGCCCGGCCACACGGGCCGTGCTGGTCGACGAGTTCCTTGGCAAGCAGGAAGTGGTCATCAAGAACATGGGTGATACCTTTTCGGGACAGTCCCTGGTCGCAGGCGGCGCCATCCTCGGCGATGGCACGGTCGGACTGATCCTCGATATCGATTCCCTCGTGCGCATGACCCGGGTCCCCTTGCCGATGGGGCCTGCCGGTCGGAAGCTCGATGCATGAACGGACCGGTCGCGCCATCGCCGGGTCGCTACCTGACGTTCCACCTCGGCGGTTCGCACTACGGTGTGCCCATCCGGGAGGTACGTGAGGTGGTGCGGCTCTGCCCCATCACGGTGGTCCCGAACATGCCGCCGCAAGTGCGGGGGGTCATCAATCTCCGCGGTGCCGTCCTTCCGGTGTTCGACCTGCGCGCGCGCTTCGGGATGGACGCCATCGAGCACGACGACCGCGCGTGCATCATCGTCTTCGATGCCCCGGGACGCCCGCGCCAGGCGGGCGGGATCGGCGCCATCGTCGACGGCGTGGACGATGTGGTGATGCTGGCCGAGTCCCAACTGGCGCCGGTGCCGGATTTCGCCGGAGCGGTGGATCCGGAATACCTGCTGGGTGTGGCCACCACTCCCGAGCGTGTGTTTGCCTTGCTCAGGATGCAGCCGGTTCTCGCCGTCGCGCCTGCCGGTGAATCGACGCAACTACCTGACCCTGCCGCTGCTGGCGGCCCGGAGATAGCATGAAGACCCGAGCCTGGACCATTTCCCGGCGGATGACCGTGGGGCTGACCGCCCTGCTGGCCATCCTGCTGCTGGTGATCGCGCTGGTGCTCCTGCGTATCGCGGCGCTGCGCGGCAATGTAGGGGTCCTGGCGGACAATGCCCTGCCCAGCGTGGTCCTGCTGAGCGAGGTGCATGGCCGGGTGCAACGGCAGCAGCTCAACCGGCTGCGCATGTTCGATGCGCCGGCGGAGGAGGCCGAGGCGCTCGGTCGCGAGATCTCCACCCTCGAAAAGGAAATCGTCCAGCGCCTGCAGGACTACGAGACCCGGCACGTCATCAACGACGAGCAGCGCCGGCTGTTCGACCAGGTCGAGGCGGCCCATGACGCCATCGTGGCGACACGGATCCTCATCGATGCGCCGCTGGTTGATGGCCAGGGAGACGAGTTCAAGCAGCTCATCGAACGCCAGCGGCTCATCAAGGAAGTGCAGGACCCGAACTACATGCGGCTCATGGCGGGCCTCGACAGCCTCATCGGCGAGAATCTTCGCGAGGGGCAGCAGGTGGCCAATCGCGGAGCCACCTCCACCCGCATCACCATGTGGCTGCTCGCGGCGGTGGCCCTTGCCTCACTCTCAGGCGCAGGGTTTTTCGGCTGGCGAACCATCCGGGATATCTCCGCGGCACTCGGCAGCGTCAGTTTCAGCCTGAACCGCGGCGCGCGGCATACGGCGGCCGCGGCGCGGCAGGTCGCCATCGCCAGCCAGACGCTGTCGGGCGGGGCCAGCGAACAGGCCGCCGCCATCGAGGAGACCAGCACCTCCCTGGAGGAGATGTCCGCCATGATCCGCGTGACCGCGGAGAACTCGCAGAAGGCGAAGGGGCTGGCCTCCGAGGCCCGGACCGTGGCTGGCAACGGCCTGGGCACCATGGCCCTCATGTCGGAGGCCATGCAGGAGATCAGCGTGGCCAGTGCGGAGGTGGCCAAGATCGTGAAGAACATCGACGAAATCGCCTTCCAGACGAACATACTGGCGCTGAATGCCGCGGTCGAGGCGGCGCGTGCCGGCGAGGCAGGAGCGGGTTTCGCGGTGGTGGCGGACGAGGTGCGTTCGCTGGCGCAGCGCAGCGCGGCGGCGGCGCGCGAGACGGCCGACAAGATCGAGTTGGCGATTGCCAGTGCCCGCCGGGGTGCGGAACGCAGTGCCGAGGTGGCACGCTCGCTGAAGGAGATCACGGACAAGGTCATCGCCACGGACATGCTGGTGGCGGAGATCGCCACTGCGGCGGCCGAGCAGGCGCAGGGCGTCACGCAGGTCAATACCGCGCTGGGGCAGATGGATCGGATCGCCCAGAGCAATGCCGCCAGCGCCGAGCAGAGCGCCTCGGCGGCCGAGCAGTTGGACTCGCAGGCCACCGCGCTGAAGGACAACGTGCTGCAACTGGAAGCGCTGGTGGGGCGCATCGAAGACGCTGACGGTTCCGAGGCAACCGTATCGGAAGAAGCGGGAACGGGCGGTGGCATCGACGGAGTGCCGCTGGCGCCGAAGCGGTTGCCGGGGATCTCGCGGGTGTCGCCGCAGGCACTGAACCGCATCCCGATGCCGCCACCGCAGCGGACCCGGGACGACGACGATTTCCGCCGTTTCTGAGCAGGTCGGTCGAGTGGCGGCCAATCCCGACGAACTGGCCCTGGGCCGTGGCCTGTCGCCGCGTGCCTTCCGCGGCCTGGCCACGCGCATCCATGCCTACTGCGGGATTTCGCTGAGTCCGGAAAAGCACACCCTGGTGGCCAACCGGCTGCGCCGACGGGTCCAGGCACTGGGCCTGGCCTCGTTCGATGACTATTGCGAGTTGCTGGCCACGGCCGCCGACGAGAGCGAACTCGAGATCCTGATCGACCTCGTCACCACCAACCATACGGTGTTCCTGCGGGAGACCGAGCATTTCCGCTTCCTCGCGGACCGGATCCTGCCACTGCTCGGACGGGAGCTGGCACGTGCCGGTGCCGCCCTCCGGCTGTGGTCTGCGGCGTCCTCGTCAGGTGAGGAGCCGTACACGATGGCGATGGTGGCCGCCGAGGCGCGACGGCGCGCTCCGGAGTTGCGCTGGCGCATTCTCGGATCGGATATCTCGCGGTCGATGCTGGCTGCGGCGGAACGTGGCATCTATCGGCTCGACGGATTGCAGGCCTTGCCCGCGGACTGGTTGCAGCGCTACTTCCTCAAGGGGGTTCGCTCGCAGGACGGCTATGCCCGGGTGGTCCCCGAACTGCGGCAGGATGTCCGCTTCGCGCGCATCAACCTGCTCGAACGGGCCTATCCGCTTGGCGAGCTGCAGCACGTCATCTTCTGTCGCAATGTCATGATCTACTTCGATGCGCCCACCCGCGCCGCGGTAGTGGGGCGGCTGGTGCAACACCTGCAGCCTGGCGGCTACCTGTTCGTCGGCTACTCGGAGAGCCTGGCCGGACTCGATCACGGTCTGGAGGCGGTCGGCCACGGAATCTACCGGCGGCCATGACCAGCGCACGCTCGACCATTCGCGTCGTGATCGTCGACGACTCGGCGCTGGCGAGGCGTTCAATCCTGGAGGCGCTGTCGAGTGACCGCGGCATCGAAGTGGTCGGGATGGCGGCGGACGCCTATGCCGCCCGCGAGATGATCCTGTCGCTCGAGCCGGACGTGATCACGCTGGATCTCCAGATGCCGCTGATGGACGGGCTGACCTTCCTGCGCATCCTGCAGGAGCATCATCCGCTACCGGTCATCGTGGTCAGTTCGCTGACCCCGGCGGGATCCGAATTGGCGATGTCGGCACTTGCGGCAGGGGCCGTGGACGTGCTGCAGAAACCGGATGGATCGCAGCCGCCGGCGGTCATGGCCCGGCGTCTCTGTGCCCAGGTGCGCGCGGCGCATCTCGCCCGACGGAGCGGGAACCGCCCGCCGGCACCGCTGCCGGTGGTGCCACCGGCCTGGGGCGGCGCGGCGGATGGCCGCCGCGTGATCCTCGTCGGTGCTTCCACGGGCGGGGTGGAGGCCCTGCGTTTCCTGTTGCCGCGGCTGCCGGCGGGATTGCCGCCAATCCTCGTGGTCCAGCACATTCCGGCGAATTTCTCGCGCGTGATGGCCGAGCACATCGACCGCCTCGCCCCCTGCACCGTCCGCGAGGCAGTGGATGGCGAGCGGCTGCATGCAGGTTTGTGTCTGGTGGCTCCGGGGGATTTCCACATGATGCTGCAGCGTCAGGGGGACGGCTATCGGGTGCGTTTGTCGCAGTCGCCGCCGGTGAACCACTGTCGTCCCTCGGTGGATGTCCTGTTCCGTTCGGCCGCGGAGCAGGCCGGACGACATGCCGTCGCGGTCATCCTGACCGGCATGGGCAGCGATGGCGCGCGCGGAATGCAGCTGCTGCGTGCAGCCGGTGCGCGTACGCTGGCCGAGGCGGAAGAGAGTTGCGTCGTCTACGGCATGCCCCAGGCGGCCGTCAAGGCAGGTGGGGTGGAGCGGTCCGTGCCGCTGGAACGGATGCCCCGCGCATTGCTGGAGATCCTCGGCGCGGAGGCGGGAGCATGAGTCCGGACACGCTGATGCTGCGGGAGAGACTCCGGAGCACGGTGTCGGAGGTGCTGCCCGGGACGATGGCGGTGCTCCCGGCTCCCGCCGACCCCGGGACCAGGAC
>JBJTPC010000523.1:0-5676 GCA_046074905.1 Gammaproteobacteria bacterium | reverse complement strand
CGAAGACCAACCGGGCAACCTCGTCCTCGGCGATATGGCTTACCAACGCCATCTGGATTCACGCACCGGCTGGGAAACACGCACCATCGATGATGCGCAGGTTCCCGAGGCCTACCCCGCGCTCGCGATGCGCGCCATGAGCCATGGAGTTGCAGGCTCCTCTGCCGGCGGCGAGTTCCCGAAATTCACGGCCGTACGCATGCATGGTGGACAGCCGCGGCACGTCCTCGTGAAATTCTCGGGCAGCGACGACTCGCCGGTGGTTCGGCGCTGGGCAGACCTGCTCGTCGGCGAGCACCATGCCTTGCGCGTGCTCGAGCAGGTACTCGATATCCGCGCTGCCACCTCCGTGCTGCATCGACATGCAGGACGTACCTTCATCGAAGTCGAACGATTCGACCGGGTCGGCGCTCACGGGCGACGGCCGTCGTGCTCCGCCGGCAGCCTCAACGCGGCGCTGGTGGGCGCACTGGACATGAGCTGGCCGGGCATCGCCGGTGCGCTCCGCGCACGGCGCTGGTTGACGGAACAGGAACTCGAGCGGGTGTCTCGTCTGTGGTGGTTTGGTCGGCTCATTGCCAACAGCGACATGCACGAGGGTAATCTGTCGTTCCATCCGGGACTCGCCCTGGCGCCGGTGTACGACATGCTGCCCATGCAATATGCACCGGGTCGCAGCGGCGAACTCGCCACCGTGTCCTTCGTGCCACCCTTGCCGCTGCCGCGCGAACGCACTGCCTGGACGGCGGCGGCGCACGCCGCAGTCATCTTCTGGAAAACCTGTGCGGACGACTCCCGCATCAGCGCCGACTTCCGCGACACCTGCGCGCGGAATGCCGAAGCCGTTGCCCAAGCCCGCTGACCGGCCCCACGAGAAGAACCCCCGCGGTAAGATTCCGCGGTCGCCACCGCCCCGAGCTGCCATGTCCATTCGCCTCGAACGCCCCGTCTTCCTGATGGGCGCCCCCCGATCCTGTAGCACGCTGCTGTTCGAGACACTGTCCCGCAGCGCCCATCTATGGTCGATCGGTGACGAAAGTCATCAGCTGATCGAACAGTTCCCGGCACTCAATCCGCTCGCCGAGGCGGACTCGAATCGCGCGACCGCGGGCGTGCTCGACGGCGCCGATGGCGAGGAACTCGGTCGCAGCTTGCGCGAGGCCTTCGCGACCCAGGTGCGGGATCGCGACGGCCAACGGCCTGCACCGGACGCCAGCCTTCGCCTGCTCGAGAAAACACCCAAGAATGCCCTCCGCGTTCCTTTCCTCGCAGCCCTGTTTCCCGATGCCCTGTTCGTCCATCTGGTGCGCGACCCCAAGGACAACCTGAGCAGCATCATCGACGCCTGGCGGTCGCGCCGTTTCGTCACCTATCCTGCCATCGCCACGGTCAACGGTCCCTGGTCGCTGCTGCTGCCGCCCGGCTGGCGGGAGCACCTCGGCGCGCCACTGGCGGAAGTCGCGGCCTTCCAATGGCAAGCTGCCCACCGACATCTGCTCCATGACCTCGCGGCGATTCCCCGCGAGCGCCGCTGCACGGTCAACGCCGCCGAACTGCTCGCCGACCCGGCGACACTGGTCGGGAAGCTCTGTCGTTTCATCGGCATTCCCGTGGATGAACAGTTGGCCGCGACACTGTCGCAACCGCTGCCCCTGTCGGTGCACACGCTCTCACCGCCCCAGGCGGAGAAATGGCGGCGCAATGGCGGCTCCCTGCGCGCGGCATGGCCACGAATCGCGCCGCTGATCGACGAACTGAATGCGGCACTCGATGCCGATACGCCGGCACTCGACGCCACGCCGCCGCCGCCCGAGTCGGTCGACGAGATGCCGGCGCGCGCCGCCCATGCTTTCGGCTTGCCCGGCGAGCTCGGTCGCAATTCGCCCTGTCCTTGTGGCTCGGGCCGCCGCTACAAGGCCTGCCACGGACAGCTCGCATGAAGCTCGAGGCCCCCTTCATCCAGTTGCCGCTGCGCTTCGATGCCGCGCGGCTGGCCCATGAACTCGCGCTGCTCGAGGCGGCGCCCTGGCGCCTGCATCCCGACAAGACCAATGGCAACTCGGCTCTGCCGCTGATCTCGGCCGATGGCGGCGACAACGACGATGCCACCGGCGACATGCGGCCCACGCCCCATCTCGAGCGCTCGCCCTATCTGCAGCAGGTGATTGCCAGCTTCGGCGAGGTCTTCGGGCGTTCGCGGTTCATGCGCCTCGCTCCCGGGTGCGAGGTCAGCGAACATGTCGACGTCCACTACCACTGGTTCAACCGGGTGCGTATCCACGTACCCGTGGTGACGAATCCCGACGTGCTGTTCTACTGCGACGACCAGCATCGCCACATGGCGGCCGGTGAATGCTGGATCTTCGATACCTGGCGGCTGCACCACGTGCAGAACCGCGGACCGCATGCACGCACCCATCTGGTCATCGATACCGCCGGCTCGTCGCGCTTCTGGGACCTCGCCGCACGTGCCCTCGCGGCGGAGCGTAGCGGCCGGCCACTGGAGCCACGCCTCATCCCGTATGTCGAAGGCCAGGCGGTGCAGTTGCGCACCGAGCGTTACAGCCAGCAGACGGTGATGTCGCCTGGCGAAATCGACCATCTCGTGGGTGACCTCATCCGCGACCTCTCCGCACGTGCCGACAACGACCCGGGTCAGGCCGCGGAGTACCGCCGCGTGCTGTTCGGCTTCTGCAAGGACTGGCGTGCGCTGTGGTACCAGTACGGCATCCAGGAAGCCGGTTGGCTGCACTACGACGCGCTGCTGAAAGCGACTTTGGCCGCCCTGCCCGAGGGCCATCCCCCGGTGCTCGGGGCGGACAACGGCGTCGAGGCGAAGCGCATCTTCCTGGAGCGGGTCGGTTATGCCGCAGTGGTACCGCGAGTGCACCAGCAATTCCTGCGCGGCGTACTGACCGCGCCCGTCACCGCGGCAGCGCCCAGGCCAATAGCCCCCGGCCCTGCGGCGCCGCTCGACGTACCGGTGCGGGCGACGCCGCCCGCCGGCACGTCCCTGCGCGGCCTCGATCCGCACCTCAGCCGCAATGCCCCCTGCCCCTGCGGGTCGGGGAAACGCTACAAGCACTGCCACGGTGCGGCGGGCTAGCCGAGGATTGGCGTGAGGCCGGGAGCCGCTACCGATGTTCCCGCGGTGGTGGGCTAGACGGCAGCCAGGGCGTAATCCGCGATGGACAGTCCCAGGGTCCGCTCGACCACCGGATAGACAGTCGGGTCCGTGACGCTGGCTGACAGGGGAAGGTACTGCTTGGCGACCCGCAGCAGATGGATTTCCATGCCGATCTGCAACCGCCCGGCACTGACGGGCTCGCCGTGGGCCATGAGCGTGGTGATCACGTCTGGGTAGGTCGCGAGCCGGCAGCCGTCGCCATCCTCGACAGCCATGTGTTCGTTCATCACGTGGATGACGGCCCGGCGGTGGTCCGCCTCGAGGGTGATGCGCCCGACGTCGAAAGCGGTGGCCTGCGTGTACACGAGTTCCTTGGCGACCACGCGGCCGCTCAGCAGGATCTCGCCTGAAAGCTGACGACAGATTGCCTCGAGCACCGCCGTGGCGCCGCGCGGCTCGGCGGCGGCGATGGCCTGGCCCAGGGCCAACGCCAGACTGATGCCGCCGAGGGCGGCATGTCGCTTCACATACCCGGCATCGATGGGATTGCGGCAACTGGCGATGAAGCCACCGGCCGCGTCGGCCGCAGCACGGAGGAGGGGCGAGACCTTCGCCACCGGGCCGCGATAGACCGCCTCGAGATAGGAATTGCTGGCCCGGTGTCCGCCGGCGACGGTCTGGAGGGTGGGCTCCGGTCGCGCAGCGAGCCCGATGGAGCCCATGTCGCCAGTGGGGTGTGCGCGGATGTCACCGACCGCGTCGATTACCTTCATGCCCAGCACGGCCGACGGCAGCCAGGCATTGAGCGTGCTGCTCATCCCGTTCTGGCCGATGATGAGACCGGTCAGGGGTTGGCCCAATGCCGCCTGCAGCAACTGCACGGCCCGCACGTAGTCCTCGCCGAGCATTTGCCACTGCGTCAATCCACCGGGCGCACCGATGGCGGCCGCCGTCGCGATCCAGGCCGAGTCGTCGATCTCGTCCAGTGAAACGAGTTCCGGCTGCCCGGCAGCGACGGCCGCATGGCTGAGCTCGCGACCATGCTCGGGCCAGCCGCCGCCACCGCAGGCCAGTACCGAGCCGCCCTTCACGGCAAATTCCACGTCCTCCGCTTTCAGTCTTCTTCCCAAGACTCTCTCCCGTCCAGAAAAGACACGGTGTTGGCCAGCACGGAAAGGCCGCGACACCATTCCTCCTGCCCGGTCCACTCTTCCGGCGTGTGGCTGAGTCCGCCGCGGCTCGGGACGAACAGCATGGCCGTGGGGGCCACCAGCGAGAGGAAGGCGGCATCGTGCCCGGCCCCGCTCACCATTTCCATGCATCCGCGGCCGTGCCACATCGCCACGTGCCGCAGATGGGCGAGCAGACGATAGTCGCACTGGGCGGGTTGGCTGGCGGACAACTCCCGCGCCTCGGCGAGTACGACGCGCTGGTTTTCCGCCATGCGGTCCGCCAGCATCCTGAAGCGCCCGACGGCAAACTCCAGCAACGCGGCGGAATCGCTGCGGATGTCGAGCGTCAGGCGCGCCTCGCCAGGCACCACGTTCGCAGCATTGGGCGATATCTCCAATTGCCCCACCGTGGCGATCAGCAATGGCGCCTTGCCGCCTTCAGGCGCGTCTGCGAGCAGTGCTGCGACGAGCCGCGGCACCTCTTTGATGAAGTGCGCGGCGGCCGACAAGGCATCGCGTCGCAGCGGATAGGGCGTGGTACCGGCATGGGCCGCCTGTCCCTGGAAACGGAATGCCCAGCGCCGGATGCCGGCAATGGCGGTCACCAGGCCGATGTCACAGCCTTCAGCCTCGAGCACCGGTCCCTGCTCGATATGCAATTCCAGGAACGCCTTGATGTCGGATCGTCGCGCGTCCCCCAGGTCCGGCCCCGTCGCACCGGCGTCAATCAACCGTTGCCGCAGCGTCACGCCGGCAGCATCCACCCGCTCGAGCATGTCCGGCGAGAGTTGCCCAGTCATGCCCCGGCTGCCGATGCACGAGATGCCATAGGGATTCGGCTCTTCCGCCAGGAAATCCACCACCTCGAAGGCATGTCGCAAACGGTGGCCGGCATCATCGAGTCCTGCGGCGATTTCCAGTCCGGAGATCACTCCCGCGATGCCATCGAAGCGTCCGCCACCGCGCACGGTATCGCTATGCGAGCCCACCATGATGGTACCGGCCGCGGGGTCCGTGCCTTCGCGCCGGCCGATGAGATTGCCGGCCGCATCGATGCGTACCGAGAGACCCGCCGCGCGGAACTGCTGCTCAAGCCACTGCCGACCGGCGGCATGCTCCGGCGTGAATGCACGACGCGTCCACGGCACCGACGGCTCCGTGAACTCGGCCAGCGTCATCAGCCGCTTCCATGCGCGATCCCAGGAAACGCCAGCCATGAGTGTTCCGCCTCCTTCAGGGGACCGACGGCGCAATGAAGCGGCCATCACCGCTCCGGGACAACACGCGACGACCGTCGAACGCCAACCGCCCGCGCAACCAGGTGCCCGCGACGCGCCAGTGCAGCGGCAGTCCGGCATAGGGGCTCCAGCGGGCGAC
>JBJTPC010000522.1:0-2461 GCA_046074905.1 Gammaproteobacteria bacterium | reverse complement strand
CCGCGTGCTCGCACTGCTGGTGTTCGGTGATGCCCTGAAACCCACCGCGGCGGCAGCCATCGACGCCTTGCGGGTGGCGGGAATCCGTACGGTGCTGCTGACCGGCGACCAACCCGAGGCCGCCCTGAGCGTCGCGAGTCGACTCGGCATCGATGAATGGCATGCGTCGCTGTTGCCGGCCGACAAACTCACCCAACTGGCCAGGCTCCGGACGAACCGCGCCGTGGTCGCGGGTGCAGCCATGGCGTTCAGCAGCGTCAGCGTGGTGGCCAATGCCTTGCGGCTGCGGCATTGGCAGGCCGGACTCAAGCCCCCGGGATAAGCCGCCCGGCCAGCAACAGCGCCAGCGTCCACATCGTCACCCCGATCACGGCATCCAGGACTCGCCATGAACGCGGACTGGCCAACCAGGGCGCCAGTCCCCGCGCGCCGTAACCGAGCGAACAAAACCAGAGCAGGCTCGCCAGACTGGCGCCCAGCGCAAACCAGGGCTGCAGTATCAGCGGGTGTTGCGCACCGATGCCACCGACCAGCAGCACGGTGTCCAGGTAGACGTGCGGATTGAGGAAGGTGAAAGCTGCCGCCTGGGCCAACACCACACTTGGCGCGATGGCACCGTCGCCGGACGTCGCGACAAGCCCCTGGGGTCGTGCGGCACGACGCATTGCCGACCAGCCGTACCCGGCGAGAAACACGCAGCCGGCGACCGTGAGTGCCGTGGCCAGCCAGGGTCGTTCACCCAGCAACCGCGCCATGCCGAAGACCCCCGCCACGATGAGCAAGGCATCTGCCAGTGCACAGAGCGCAACCACCCTGCCGACATGTTCCCGGCGCAAACCCTGGCGCAGGACGAACGCATTCTGGGCACCGATCGCCACGATGAGCCCCAGTCCGAGGGCAAATCCCTGCACGGCGACGGGCCAGGCGCCGACTGGAATCCATGCAAGCCCTGTCATGCGAAACTCCGAGAACAACCGGCAAATACGGCTGGCAACCGTCAGCTTGCCGGCGGTTCCTCCGCGACGCAAACGGTTTCAATCCATGACGATGTCACTGACAACGCCGACTGTCTCGAGATCACGGAATCCGCGAACACCCGGGCCGAAGGTCCGCAGGTTGGCCATGTTCGGCGTCCTGGTCGGCCTCGTCGTTCCGGCTCAGGCGGATACCTCGTCGCCGGTCCGGACCGTGGCGGCGGTAGACGTCACCCGTTACATGGGCACCTGGCACGAAGTGGCCAAGTACCCGAATTTTTTCCAGCGCAAGTGCGTCGCCGACACCACGGCCACCTACCGACTGCTGGGAGCGGGCCGCGTGGAAGTCACGAACCGCTGCCGTACGGCGGACGGCAGCTTCATCCAGGCCGTGGGTGAAGCGCGACAGCAGGGAGCCGCGGAGTCGCCGAAGCTCAAGGTGCGGTTCGCACCGGAGTGGCTGTCATTCCTGCCGATGGTGTGGGGAAACTACTGGATCATCGACCTGGATCCCGCCTATCGACTGGCGGCGGTCAGTGAACCGACACGCGAGTACCTGTGGATCCTGTCGCGTACGCCGACGGTGGATGCCGGCGCCTATGCGGCCCTGGTTGCGCGCCTGCAGGCGCAGGGCTTCGACACCAGCAGGCTGGAGGTCGCCAGGGCATCCCTGGCAACTCCCAAACCCTGATGGCGGGGCCTCAGAAGAGGCCCACCACCTTGCCGTTGTCGTCGATGTCGATGTGGTCGGCCGAGGGTACCTTCGGCAGGCCGGGCATGGTCCTGATGTCGCCGCAGACCATGACGATGAACTCCGCACCGGCAGCGAGCCGCACCTCGCGGACATTCACCATGTGGCCCGACGGAGCGCCCTTCAGGGACGGATCGGTCGAGAACGAGTACTGCGTCTTGGCGACGCAAACCGGGTAGTGCCCGTAGCCTGCCTCCTGCAGCTGCTTGATCTGGCCCCGCACCTTCGAGTCAGCGGTGATGTCCGCCGCACCGTAGATCTTGGTCGCGATGGCCTTCATCTTGTCCCACAGCGGCAGTGACTCGTCGTACACGAAAGTATGCTTGCCGGGGTTGCTGTCGATCGTCTCGACGACGGCCTGGGCAAGCTCGGTGGCACCGGCACCACCCTCGGCCCAATGGCGCGCGAGGATCACCGGGGCGCCGTGCTTGGCCATGCGCTCCTTGAGGAGCGCCACCTCGGCATCCGTGTCGGTGGTGCGATGGTTGATGGCGATGACGCAGGGCAAGCCATAGTGGTTGCGCACGTTGCTGACATGACGCTCGAGGTTGACCATGCCCTTCTCGAGTGCGGCCAGGTTCTCCGAGCCCATCTCCTTCAGGTCGCAACCACCGTGGAACTTCAGCGCACGGATGGTGGCGACAAGCACCACGGCCGAAGATTGCAATCGTGGCATTCTCAACTTACCCTCAAACACCTGAAGGACTTGGGCAAGGCTGTGGCCACCATCAATAAG
>JBJTPC010000521.1:0-2988 GCA_046074905.1 Gammaproteobacteria bacterium | reverse complement strand
GAGTTCGCCGGTCATCGCCAGGCCGGCTTGGCCCCGTTTCCGACGCCGCTGGTCTATCCGGGTGCGGACCGCATCGATAGCGCGGTCTACCGTCTCCCGGGAGAGGAGGGGAGTCCGCCGATGCACTACGCCGTGGTGCGTTTCGAGCGCGATCGCCCCGGCCACAAGTTCGTCAGCCAGGTGAACAAGCCCTGGGATACGCAATGGGACCGCACCCGCAGCGGTCATGAAGTGTTCGCCGGGGGACTGCGCCGTTTCGACGACCTGTCGCCCGAGTATCACGAACTGGGCGTTTCCAGCGGTGGCGCCTGGCGCGTCTATACGTGGTACACGGCGTCCGGCGAGGCCACGACCAGTCCGCTGCGCGCCAAGTGGCTCGCCCTGCGCGATTGGCTCAAGCCTCGTGCAGCGCAAGACCCGCCGACCATTCATGTGGTTGCGGTCGCCCACTGAGGCGGTGAGCGTCCGTCGGTCCACGACTACAATGACCCCATGCCTGCCGCCCTGGCCGCCACGCTCCTCTCCATCGGTCCGCTCACGCTGGGCATGAGCCTCGAAGAAGTGCGCGCCGCGCTGCCCGCCGCCCAATGGGAAAACGTGGCGGTCTCGAGGTACTCCGAGCGGGTGTTCCGCATCCACGGAACCGGTGGCCTGACGCTCGCCGGCCTGCCGCTCGAGGTGGATGCCGAGGTGCACTACTACCATCAGGGATTCCGGTTGCGCGGCCGGTTCCCCGTTCAGGACGCCAGGACCTGCGAGCAGTCGGCGCTCGCGTGGCTGGCCGCGGTGGAGCCGCAGGTCGGTCCGTTCACCAGTCGGGAGCCGCACATTCGCCCCGGGACCGGCGGCAACCTGCAATGGCACTCCTCCCGCGGTCCCCATGGCATCGTGCTGACGCCGTCGATGGGGCCGGGCACGCCGAGCAGTCAGGTGGGCGAACTGGTGAGCGTGGGTACCGCGTCCCGGGTGCTCATCGAGGCCCATGACGAAGCGCATCGCCCGCGGGCCCGCAGGGCCTGGTTGTCCAAGGCCCCTGCCAGCTTCAAGCTGACGGCCGAACGCGTCCTGCCGGAGCAGGAACTGGATGTCGAGGTCGAGTATCTCGCCCGGGGACCCCAGTGCAGTCTCAACCTGATGCTGGTTCGCCAGCAGAAACCACCGCCGCCGGCCGAGTTCGATACCCGGCAGGCCCGCATCGCCTTCCAGCCCAATCTCGCGATGCGCCATTGGATGTTGCCGGACGCGGTGGCCGCTGCCGCGGCACCGGTGGAGGTGGCGCTCCGTTGCCAGATCGACCGGGCGGTGGGGATGGTGACCGGCTGCGGTCGGACCACCGGGGACCCGCTGCCGGCGGTGTTCGAGACCTACGCGCATCGGCTGGCCCGCGAGACGTACTACGACACCCGCGGCGTGGACCGGGACGATCCCCAGCCGATGACGGGCGAGGTCCGTGTCCGGCTCGACCCTGCAGACCGTCGTCCGATCGATTTCCTGGACGCACCCAGGACCCCGCTCGAGCAGGTGGTGTTCACGGTCCAGCCCGCCGAGGAGCAGCGGGTGATTCCGCTGGTGCGCCGGGATTGGGGTTTACCGCCCAACCTGAAAGCGGCGCTGGGCGGCGACATCCCCGAGGGCGCCCCGCTGGAGCTCACGGTCACTTGCCAGATCCTCACGGATGGCTCGCTGCTCTGCGGCGGCGGGCGCTGGGTGAAACCGCCCGAGAATGCGGCCTTCCGTGCGGACCTGGAGCAGGAGGCTGCCCGGGTGGCGGCGGTACGCTACGAGGTGGCGCGGCAGCTCAAGGATGGGAGTCCGAGTCCGGGGAAAGTGCTGGAGCTACCCCTCCGGTTTGCGTTCTAGCGGACGCCCCGGACGCGCCCGACGCCCTTGACGCACCGCCCCCTGCCGGGTGGCCCGTCGACACGAACGGTTCCTGCAGGCTCCGCGCCACCGCCCATCCCGGCGAGAGGCCAGCATACTCACCGATGCCCAGTCCGAACTCCTCGTGCGGCTCCACGTGGACATAGGTGCCATAGAGGCGGTCCCAAATGGAGAACGAGAAGCCGAAGTTGCGGTCGATGTGGGCCGGTTCCAGGGAATGATGCGCGCGGTGGGCGAGGGGCGTGATGAACACCTTTTCGAGCACCCCGAAGTTGGTGCGCAGTTCGGAGTGCGTCAGCACCCCCATCCCGAAGATGAAGTAGCCGTAGTACTTGGCCCAGGGGCTGGTGAACGGGCAGAGCAGGGCGATGACCAGGGCCGTCGCGTAGCCGCCCAGTACCGTCTCGAGCGGGTGGGCCCGGTAGTTGCTCAGGCCCGTGAACGCCGTCTGGCTGTGGTGGCACTTGTGGAGGCGCCAGAGGAACGGGACGGTGTGCGAGAACCGGTGCACCCAGTAGTTCGTGTGGCTGGCTACCAGCACGAAGATGACGAAGCCGAGCCCGGTTCCCCACGCCCCGAAGCGGGATGGGTCGAACGACCAGTGGCCCTGGATGAACAGCAGGCTGCGGTCGCGAAAGTGCCCGAGGGCCAGCAGGCTCTGGTGACCCACGAGCGAGACGACGGCAAAGCCGAGGTCGAGGGCCAGGTGGGCTCGACCGGCCGGTCGCTTGAGCAGGGCGAGCGGTGTGGCGCTGAGGGTGAGCTTGGAGAGCAGTAGCGTCAGGGGGCTGAGGAGTGGCATGCCGCGACGTTAGTGACCGCTGCCCGGAGGGTCAGTGCGGCAAGGTACGGCGCCTGCCGTTGGCGGATCGAGCCCGCCGGATGCGCCACCCACTCCTCAAGTGGATTCTGCGGATTCGACACTTCAGGAATGCTTCAACTACCTGAATTCACTTGTTAAAAAGCGACGCTGAACCGACGCGGTTCAAGTGACCTCGAAAACGTCTGAAGTGCGTTGCTTTTCTGGGTAGTTACCGGCGAATTCCTCGCCAACCGATTGATTCTGCAAGTTTCCCCGTATCGATTACGGTTAGGTATCAGTGGGCG
>JBJTPC010000520.1:0-2189 GCA_046074905.1 Gammaproteobacteria bacterium | reverse complement strand
CACGCAGCAGGCCACCAAGATCACGATGCCCGAATACCGCGGGCACCTCGCGCAATAGCAGCGTCCGGGGTCCTCCCGCCGTCAACACCAGACCAATTGCCGCCAATGCCTCCGCGTGCTCGGCCGCCACTTCCATCGCCGGTGCGGACACCTCCACTGCCTGGGGCACGAGCAGACCCTGCCGCGGCATCGGCCCGGCAGCAAGTGCCGCCTTCATCTGCTCGTAGATCACGCGCTCGTGGGCCGCGTGCTGGTCGACGAGGAACATGGCCCCTTCGGCCTGCGACAGGATGTACAGCCCGAGCACCTGACCGACGGCCTGCCCGAGCGGCCGTGCCGGCACGGACGACAGCGGCTCGCCCATGGATTCTGCGGTGGCATCGAACACGCTTCGCTCGCGCACCCAGGGAGTGCGGGTCCAGTCGACGCGAGCCGGATAGGCTGGCAGCAGTGGTTGTTGCGGCGGCGGTGCCGGTGGTCCGCTGAGGCCGGCAGCCGCGAGGTGTATGGCCCCGGGCCCGGCCGCATCGCGGGGCCGCGTGGTCGCAAGCGCCCCCTCCACGGTGCGCCGCACGAAATCGTGCACCGTGCCTGGATCGCGGAACCGCACCTCCAGCTTCTGTGGATGGGCGTTGACATCGACCCGCACCGGGTCCAGCGAAAGCTTGAGCACGTAGGCCGGATGACGGCCATGGAACAGCACGTCGCGGTACCCCACCCGGACGGCACCGGCAAGAAACCGGTCGCGCAGCAAGCGGCCGTTGACGAACAGGAATTGCCGATCCGCCACGCCCCGTGCGGCAGTAGGCAACCCCAGCCAACCCTCGAGCCGCAGGCCCAGCGCCTCATGCTCGACATGCAGTGCATGGGCGATGGAGTCCGCATCAAGTACCGCCGCCACCCGGCGCGCTTCCGCCTCCCGGGTCGCGGCCGCGGGCACCGCCAGCACGCGGCGGCCGTTGTGATGCAGCGTCAGCGCGACCTCCGGACGCGCCAGCGCCAGGCGCTCCATCATCCCGTACAGGTGCTGGAACTCGGTCGATTCGCTGCGCATGAATTTCCGGCGTGCCGGAACCTGATGGAACAGGTCGCGCACCTCGATGGTGGTCCCCATCGGGTGCGGCGCAGGTGCCTCGGGTTGGAGCAATCCGCCATCGGCCATGAGGCGCCAGCCATGGGGCGAATCCGCGGTTCGCGAGATGAGCGTGAAACGGGACACGGACGCGATCGACGGCAAGGCCTCGCCACGGAACCCGAGGGTACCGATGGCTGCCAGCTCCTCGAGGCTGGAGAGCTTGGAAGTCGCGTGGCGGGAGAGGGCCAACGCCAATTCCGCACGCGGAATCCCCCGCCCATCGTCACGCACCCGAATCAGCCCCAGGCCGCCCCGCTCGACCTCCACCTAGATGGCACGGGCGCCGGCATCCAGACTGTTCTCGACCAGTTCCTTGGCCACCGACGCGGGCCGTTCCACCACCTCGCCGGCGGCGATCTGGTCGACAAGCGTGGACGGGAGGATGCGGATAGGCATCCCCCATTGTAGTGGGGCGACGCCGTTAGCGGACGGCGGCGGCGATCCGGCTGCTGCCGCGACCGGCAGCCACGATCTGCGCTATCCGGCTGCCCGGCGGCGGGTTGGCGTGGAAGAAGGCACGGACACCGGCATGAATCGCCGTCGCCAGCCGTTGCTGGTGGTCCGGGTCGCCGAGGCGCTCCTCCTCTGCGGGATGGCTGATGAACGCCGTCTCGACCAGCATCGACGGAATGTCGGGAGACTTCAGCACCATGAACCCCGCCGACTGGACCTCGCGCTTGTGGATGTTGCCGATACGGTCCAATTCGTCGAGGACGTGCCGCGCGGCGCGGTCACTGGTCGTGATGGTATCCCCCTGCGAGAGGTCCATCAGCACCGAGGCCACCGTCGGATCGACGCGGTCGAGTGCCACGCCACCAGCCAGGTCGGCAGCGTTTTCCCGATCCGCCAGCCAGCGTGCCGCTTCGCTGCTGGCACCACGGGTGGAGAGGATGTAGATGGAGGAACCGGCGGCGGCACGGTTCGGCGCCGAGTCGGCATGGATGGAGAGGAAGAGGTCAGCACCTGCCTTGCGGGCCTTCACCATGCGCTGCCGCAGGTCGATGAAGTAGTCCCCGTCGCGCACCAGGTAGGCGCGCAGTCCCGGTTCGGCATC
>JBJTPC010000519.1:0-2668 GCA_046074905.1 Gammaproteobacteria bacterium | reverse complement strand
TGCTCGATGGCGCCGGGCGGATCACCACCTGTGCCGCGGGTGGCGGGGTGCTGCCCGGCGATCCCCCGCGTCGCGAGCCGGCGCATTCATTGGCGGAGTTGTTGCCACGCGAGGCGGCGCTCGCGGTCGAACCCGCCTGTCGCGAGATTCTGCACTCGCGCCGCCCCGTGACCCTCGACGTGACCCGCGACCAGGAGGGTGCGCAGCAGTTCCTCGAGGTGCGACTGCTGCCCAACGAGGGCGAGTCGGTGCTGGCCGTGGTGCGTGACGTGTCGGCGGCACGCTATGCGGAGCAGAGCATTCACCGTCTCGCTTTTTACGACACGCTCACTGATCTCCCCAATCGCTCGCGGTTGGAAGAACGCTTCACCCAATCCCTGATCGAGGGCTCGAGCGTGGGCCAGCAGGTGGGTCTGCTGTTCATCGACCTCGACCATTTCCGGCGGGTGAACGACACGCTCGGCCGGTTGACCGGCAGCGATGTGCTGGTCGAAGCCGCCGATCGCTTGCGGCGGGTCGTGGCCAGCTTGCCGGCCGCCGGCGATGACGAGCTGCCGGTGGCCCGCGTCGGTGCCGACGAGTTTGCGGTCTGGTTGCCGCTGCACGGCGGACAGGACGGACTGTTGGCCGCCGCCGAGCAGATTCGCCTCGCTTTCGAGCCGGTGTTCGGCCAGGAACTCCCCGACCGTATCGAACTCAAGTTGACGGCCAGCGTCGGGGTAGCGATCTATCCCCAGCATGGCCTGGATTTCTCCAGCCTGTTGCGAAATGCCGATGCCGCCGCCCAGCAGGCCAAGGCGGCCGGGCGCAATCGCGTCATGGTTTACCGCACGGAGATGAACGACCGCGCCAAGGACCGCTTGTCGCTCGAGGCAGACCTGCGGCGCGCGGTCGCCAACGGCAGTCTCGAGGTGTACTACCAGCCGAAGTATCGGGTAGGGGATCTGGGACTGGCCGGTGCCGAGGCGCTGTTGCGCTGGAAGCACCCGCAGCGCGGCTACGTGCCTCCCGGCGAGTTCATCGCCATCGCGGAGGCCACGGGCTTCATCGTCGACATCGATCGCTGGGTGGTGGGGCGTGTCTGCGAGGATATCGCCGCCTGGCGGGATGCCGGCAAGCGCTTGCTGCCCGTGGCCGTCAACCTGTCCGCCCACGAGTTCCTCAACCAGACCGTGGTCGGGATGCTGACGGACTCTGCGGCCGCCTGGGACATTCCGCACTCCCTGTTGGAGCTGGAGTTGACTGAAAGCTCGCTGGTCCGTGATGCGACCTTCGCGCGGCAGTTGCTTGCACAGCTCCGCGAGGCCGGGTTCTCCCTCGCGATCGACGATTTCGGCACCGGGTACTCGTCGCTGCAGTACTTGCGCAGCTTTCCCGTCCACGCGCTGAAGATCGACCGCAGTTTCGTGCAGGGTGCGCCCGACGAACGCGACTCCTGTGCGCTGATCCGTGCCGTCATCCAGTTCGCACACTCCCTCGACCTGATGGTGGTCGCCGAGGGCGTCGAGACTTATCGCCAGCTCGGCTTCCTGCGCGATGAGGGCTGCGACTACCTGCAGGGTTACCTGATGGACCCGGCACTGCCGCTGGCGTCCTATACCGCGATGCTCTGAGCCGGCAACTGCGGCATGGTTTTGCAGGTCTGTCTCAGCGGCGCAGGAAGGTGCTGAAGGCTGCTTTCGCCTCCGCGCTCTGCAGCGCCTCGCCAAAGGCCCGCGCTTCCTGCGCGATGGTCGCATCGATGACCGTGCGGTCGTGAGCGCGCAGCAGCGCCTTGGATTGCTGGACCGCTTGGGGCGGCAGTGCGGCGAGTTGTTCGGCGGTCGCCATCGCGGCAGACAGTACCGCTGCGGCGGGCAGGGCGCGGTTGGCGATGCCCAGTGCGGCTGCCTGGTCACCACTGAAGTTTTCGCCCAGCAACAACCACTCCGCTGCCCGCACATGCCCCAGCCGGGCCGGCATCAGCAGGCTGGAGGCGAATTCAGGCACCAGCCCCAGTTTGACGAACGGTGTCGACAGGCGCGCATCGTGGGCCACGTAGACGAAATCGCAGTGGAACAGCAAGGTCGTGCCGATTCCCACGGCAGGACCGCAGACCGCGGCGATGACCGGTTTGCGGCACGCCGACAGGGCGCGCATGAACTGGAACACCGGGGCATCGGGGCCGCCGGGTGGCTGGTGGAGGAAGTCGGTCAGGTCGTTGCCACCGGTGAAGGCTGCGGTATCGCCGGTCAGGACGATGGCCCGGGTCGCGATGTCGGCGTCCAGCGCACGGAAGGCGTCCGCCAGCGCCGCATACATTGCGGCTGTCAGCGCATTACGCTTCTCCGGTCGGGCAATGCGCACTACGCGGACGGCAGCGTCGGTGGGTCCTTCAAGCACGATGTGTGGATCGGTCATGGCGGTTTCCAGCGGCCTCGCCGTGAGGTCGGTTGAGGCTGCAAGGTACCGACCCGTCAGGGGAAGCACAACTCCAGTGCTGGTCGGCGAGGTCGCAAGACCGTGGATGGTTCGTACCGTCGTCAGGTGGGACTCGGCCCGAGGTCGATATCCGGATCGCCGGCTCCATCGGCCCAGGCCTCGAGCAGGGTCAGGTGCCGAAGGGGGGCGTCGCGCAGGGCGGCCCAGTGCGCGGACAGGGCTCGCTGCGCGCTGTCCGTCCATGGCG
>JBJTPC010000518.1:0-2665 GCA_046074905.1 Gammaproteobacteria bacterium | reverse complement strand
GGGCCTGGTCTGCCGCCACGAGCACTGCCACTTGCTGGCTTCCCTTGATGAGATGCATCCCCTTCCACTCCGGTATTGCTTTTCCGCTGGCGAGAGTGTGCATTACCCGAGGAAAAAACCCCCGGACGGCTATCACAGTTTTTTGACTTAACCCGTGATTCCGGGGTTCAAGGCCTCACGGCGACGGGCGACGCACCGCCGCCGGATTGCCGTCCAATGCACAGGCGCGATTCGCCGGTCCGGCCACCAGGAACCACTCCGCTCGGCTGGCGCGTCCGACGGGCTGTCGGGGGCTCTCGGCAAAACAGGGAGCCAACAGGGCCTGCTCCACCAGCAGTACCCGACCGGGACGTTCGTTCAGCCAGCGGGCAGCATCGCGCGGCTCACGATCCCCTTCGCGCCAGCGGCGGTGACCGAAGTTGACCGCCGGTCGCGTCGACTGGAGCAGGAACTGCTCGCGGTAGTTGACCAGTCCCAGCTCGCTCCCGGCCGGGACCGCCGCCTCGACACGCGCCATGAAACCGCGACCGGAGCGCGCCTCATCGAGCAGCGGATTGATCCAGAATCCCTGCACCACCAACCCCGACCAGAGCGTGAGAGCGAAGGCGAGCGGTGCCCTGGACTGACGACAGGCCGCCATGGCCAGCACGCCGACGACGGCGATGGCCGCCAGCGGCCACAGCAGGCTTACCCCGCCCGGCAAACCGTTGTCGGCCAGCAGCGCGGTCCATCGATCCCTGCCCGCGGTGGCGAACCACAGTGCGGCGCCACCCAGCAGGAGGACCAGGCTCCCGGTCACCAGCAGCAGAAGCCGACGCACGGCAGCCCGGGCAGACAGTTCCGGAAGAAACGGGGCCAGGGCAAGCACGAACCCGGGGACCGCCTGCAGGACGTAGACGCCCCGCTTGCCGCTGGACAGGGAGAAGAACAGGACCACCAGCACCACCCAGGCCAGGAACAACAGGGCACGCGGGTCGCGGGCCTGCCATGTGCCACGCCAGCGACTCACTGCCCAGGGAAGCAGCAAGGTGCCGGGGAGCCAGAGGCCGGGAATCACCTCGACAAGGAAGAACCATGGGGGCTCGTGATGGTGCCAGGCGCTGGCATAGCGCTGGACCGTCTGCTGGAACAGGATCTCGTCGCGATAGGCCCACTGGGCCGGGTCTCCCGACAGCGATACGGCAATGAGCATCGGGACGAGCCAGAATCCGACGCCGACCAGCAAGGCCAACGGTGCCAAAGACCAGCGCCATCCCGCAGGTCCCGTCCACATCGGCAGGAAACCGCGTCGCCGCAATCCCCACCATGGCAGCAGCATCAGCAGGGGCAGGAAGCCCACCCCCTTGGTGGCGACACCGATACCCGCGACAAAGCCCGCCAGCGTGTACCACCCCCAGGCCGGTCCGAGCAGCAGATGTCTCGCCAGTCCATACAGCGACAGCGTGGTGAACCCGAGCAGAAAACCATCGATCTGGGCGGCACGTGCCTGCAACAGGAACTGCACGGTGGCCAGGAGGAGTCCACCTGCCCACCAGGCCGCCTCACGCGACCAGAGTCGCCGCGCGAGATCCCACACCAGCGCCACGGAGAGCAGGCCCGCGAGCAGCGCCGGCATCAGGAACGCCGCCCGCAAGGAACCCGTCAGCAGGTAACAGGCCGCAATGGCCCAGAAGAACACCGGCGGCTTGTCCTGATAGAGATCGCCGCCAACCGAAGGCACCAGCCAGGAGGCCCCTTGCGCCATGTCGCGGGCAATCAGGGCGAACCGGGGCTCGTCAGCCGGCCAGGGATCGCGCAGACCGAGCCCTGCGGCCAACACCAGCAGGCCGATCCCGAGCAGCCAAGCCAGGTCATGCCAGACCGGTCGGGCGGAGTTCATGCCTTCGCGACCCGCGCCTCGCGGATGACGAAGTACAGATTGCGGACGTAGACCACGAGACCCGCTCCCTGGCCGAGGATGAACACCTGATCACCGCGGTAGAGCGCGTACACGAAGAGGGTCAGGCCACCGCCCAGACTGAACCACCAGAAAAGATGGGGAATGACGCTGCGCTTCTCCCGCTCGCTGGCAATCCACTGCACGATGAAGCGGGCCGAGAAAAGGGCCTGACCGAGGAAGCCGACACCCAGCCAGAAGTGCTCGGCATCGAGTTGGAAAGCCATCTCAGCGGTCCTCGCTCACGGTCAGTCCGGGCTGGTAGCGACGCTGCAGCCACATCACGCCGAAGATATCCACGATACCGACCCACAGACGGTTGAACAGCCCGTACTTCGACGTGCCCTGCAGGCGCGGCCGATGGTTCACCGGCACGGAGATCACTTGCGTCCCGTGCCGCTGATAGAGGGCCGGCATGAAGCGGTGCATGTGGTTGAAGAACGGCAACTCGAGAAAAGTGGGGCGATGCATCAACTTGATGCCGCAACCGGTATCCGGTGTGCCATCGCCCAGCAATCCGCCGCGAACCCCGTTGGCGACCCGACTCTGCAAGCGTCGCAGCCAGGTATCGCGCCGGTTCGCCGCACGATTGCCCATCACCAGGCGTACCCCGGTTCCGGCGGCCTGCTGCGCAGTCACGATGGCCGGGATATCCGCCGGGTCGTTCTGCCCATCACCGTCGAGGGTGGCCACCCACTCCGCTGCCGCCAGGCGCACCCCCGTGGCGAC
>JBJTPC010000517.1:0-12978 GCA_046074905.1 Gammaproteobacteria bacterium | reverse complement strand
GCCAGCAGCCTGCCCGCCATGATGCTCGCCTGGAGCGTGCCCAGCGAACCGCAGGATGAAGCGGCCTGACTGCTCGTGGCAAGCGCGCTGGCGGCGATGTCCCGCCCCCTCTCGCGAGGGGACTGGGCTTTGTTTGTAAGTGGCGGAGAGTGAGGGATTCGAACCCTCGATGGGCTTTTGGCCCATACGCCCTTAGCAGGGGCGCGCCTTCGACCACTCGGCCAACTCTCCGCAGCGATGGAACCGGCCTGGGCCAGGTCCACAAACCAAAAGGCCCGGAATGGGATCCACTCCGGGCCACAGCGCCAATGATAGAACTTCAGCCCACTGCAAACAAGGGAAATGGGCTGCGGGCCGACTTCTCAGCCCTGGTTCTCCTCGCGGGAGCCATCATCCTCGCCCTCGTTCTTGATGCGGGCGAAAATCTCCTCACGGTGGACCGCCACGTTGCGGGGCGCATTGACGCCAAGGCGTACCTGGTTGCCCTTGACGCCCAGCACGGTGACGGTGATGTCCTCACCGATCATCAGTGTCTCACCCATGCGCCGCGTCAGGATCAGCATCCACCCATACCTCTTCGCACCATGAACACCGGCCACTGTTCAGGCCGGAGCAGGGAATCTAGCCCTTCATCGTCGCCGCGTGAATGAAAAAAACGTCAAGTATCGAAAAAACAAGGAATTTTCACATTTTTCATACTGGGAGCAGTGCATCGAGCCATTGCACCCAGTGACGAAAGGCCTTGGGGGAAGCATACCCCAAATGGGTTATACAAGTGGCATTGGCCGAGAGGACCTCGTCGGGATTCGCGGCCAGCAGCGCCGACAGCTTGCGGGCCCGCAGTTCGCGCGCGAGTTCTGGTTGCAGCAGGGAATAGGTTCCGGCAGCGCCACAACAGGCCCCTGCCTCGGCGCAATCCGGTAGTTCCGCCCCGAGCATGCGGAGCAACTGCTCGACGCGGCCGCCCAGCCGCTGACCGTGCTGCAGCGTACACGGCGAGTGAAAGGCGAGGCGCGCCGCCGCTGCCGACTCGCCGAGCAGTTCGCGCAGGCGAGCGGCCTCGGGCAACACGATCTCCACCAAGTCGCGGGCGAGTGAGGCGACACGGTCTGCGCGGGCCGCGTACCGCGAGTCATGACGCAGCAGGTAGCCATAGTCCTTCAATTGCACGCCGCACCCGGAGGCATCGGTGACGATGGCCTCGATCGGGGTCGGCGACTCGATCCACGGCCACCACGCGTCGATGTTGCGTCGTGCGGCATCGAGTGCACCGTCGGGATCATCGAGATGCTGACGCACTGCGCCACAACACCCCGCGCCCGCAGCCACCTGCACCTCGATCCCGAGCGCAGCCAGTACACGCGTCGTGGCACGCTGCAGATCGGGCGCCAGTGCCGGCTGGACACACCCACGCAACAGCAGGACTTGCCGACCGCTCACCATTCCGGTCCGGCATGATTTGACATATTGCGTGGCCGAGCCCGGCGTACCCACTGGCTGCGGCCAGGCCGCAGGCAGCAGCGGCCTTGCGAGGCGACCGGCCGACATCACCGCGCCGAACAGTCGCCGCCGGGCCGCCACGTTGCGCAAGGCGAGGCGGACGAAGCGTGCGCTCCAGCGCCGCGGCACACGCCGTCCGGCAAGCAGGCGCCCCACCTCCAGGACCTTGGCGTACTCCACTCCCGACGGGCAGGCAGTCTCGCAGGCACGGCAGGTCAGGCAGCGATCGAGGTGGCTTCGGGTGGCCTCGCTGACAGGCGCACCCTCCAGCAGTCCCTTGATGAGATACAGCCGACCGCGCGGACTGTCGAGCTCGTCGCCCAGCAGCCGGTAAGTGGGGCAGGCGGGGAGGCAAAAGCCGCAGTGGACGCACCGCGAAAGCAGTGCAGCGCCCTCCTCTCCCTCGGGGGTTCCTCGCCACTCCGGGGCCAGATGGACATGCATGCTAGAGCCCCGTGACCAGTCGGCCCGGATTCAGGATGCCGGCCGGATCGAACTCGTGCTTCAGGCGCGCATGCAGGTGGAGCAGTGCCGGTGGCAACGGCGTGAACACGCCGGCCACGCGCTGCTGGGGCGAGGCGCCACGGAAAAGGGTCGCATGACCGCCAAGCGCGGTGACCCGTGCCCGCACGGCCTCCGCCGAGGAATGCGTGCGCAACCAGCGCTGGCATCCACCCCACTCGATCACCTGCTCCCCCGGCAGCACCAGTGAAGGCGCATTTGCCGGCAGGGAGCAACGCCAGAGCGCACCCGGCGCCTGGAACCAGTCGTCCGTCTGGTCACGCAAACACTCCCAGGGCGCCTGCGCCGCGGCAACTTCCTGCCCACCGAGTACGCTCGCCGCCGCAGCCACGGCGGAGCCAGCACCCGCAAGTCGCACCCACAGCCGGCCGGTCCGCCATGCCGTTGCGGATACCGGCAGCGGGAGGGAAGTCCAGCCGGCGGTCATCGCCAAGGCCCTCGCCTCGTCGACTTCGAACACCAGCGTCCTCTCGGCCGGTGGTACCGGAAGCACCTTGATCGATACCTCGGTCAGCACGCCGAGGATGCCGAAGCTGCCGGCCATCGCCCGCGCGAGATCGAATCCGGCCACATTTTTCATGACCCGACCGCCGGGAGTGAGTACCCGACCCTGACCATCGACGACGCGGGCACCCAACAGGAAGTCCCGAACGGAACCTTGCCAGGGGCCCGCGCTGCGACGCCGCGGGCCTGACAAACCGGCGGCCACGCAGCCACCCACGGTGCCGCCGGCAGCAAAACGGGGAGGCTCGAAGGGGAGCTGCTGACCCGCGGCCGCGAGAACCTGCTCCAGCATGGCGAGCGGCAGCAGGGCGGGGGCGGTCACCACCAATTCGGCCGCATCATGGTCGACGGCGGCCAGCAGGGCGTCAGCCTCCACGGTCGCCAGCTCGCGCAGGACCAGCGGCTCACCGCATAACGCATTGCCCAGAAAATCCTTGGTGCCCCCACCGACCAGGCGCAAGGACTGCCGCCCAGCCGCAGCCGCCCGCAACCGTCCGGCCAACCGGTGTTCGAAGTCCTCGCGCAGGTAGGGTGAGCTTGCAGCCTGCAGCGGCACGTCAGAATCTCGGCAGGTCGGCAAACGGCACGCGCCCTTGGCTGACGCGCATCCCGCCGAGTTCGGCGCATCGATGCAGGGTGGGCACCGCCTTGCCGGGATTCAACAAGCCGGCCGGATCGAAGGCCCGCTTGATCGCGAACCAGGCAGCCAGCGTCTCCGCGCCGAATTGCCGGCACATGGCGTCCAGCTTCTCCAGTCCGACGCCATGCTCGCCGGTGACCGTACCGCCCATTTCCACGCTGGCCGCGAGGATCGCCGAGCCGAAGGCCTCGGCACGACGCACCGAGTCCGGGTCACCGTCATCGAACAGGATCAACGGATGCAGATTGCCGTCACCGGCATGGAAGACATTCGGGCAGGACAGGCCGAACTCGCGCTCCATCTGCTGGATCCGCTGCAGCATCTTGCCGAGATGTTTGCGGGGGATGGTCCCGTCCATGCAGTAGTAGGCCGGTGCGGCACGGCCCGCAGCCGGGAAGGCATTCTTGCGTCCCGACCAGAAGCGCAAGCGCTCCGCCTCGTCCCGCGAAACCTCGACCCTGGTGGCGCCACGGGCGCGCAGCACCGCCGTCATGCGCTCGATCTCCTCCGCCACTTCCTCCGGTGTGCCGTCGGATTCGCACAGCAGTACGGCGGCCGCATTGAGGTCGTAACCCGCTCGCGCGTGCGGCTCCACCAATCGGGCTGCGGTCTGGTCCAGCATTTCCAGCCCGGCCGGCAGCAGGCCGGCGGCAATCAGTGCCGACACCGCTGCACCGGCCGTCGCGACGTCGGCGAAACTCGCCATCAGGCAACGCGCCAAGGGTGGCCGGGGCACGAGCCGCACGGTGATTTCGGTGACCACCGCGAGCAGACCCTCGGACCCGATCACCAGGGGGAGCAGATCCAGCCCGGGGGCATCCGGGGCAAGCCCGCCGAACTCGATTGCCTCGCCGACCAGCGTGAGCCCACGAACGCGCAACACGTTGTGGATCGTCAAGCCGTACTTGAGGCAGTGCACCCCGCCCGAGTTCTCGGCGATGTTGCCGCCGATCGTGCAGGCCACCTGACTGGAAGGGTCCGGCGCGTAGTGGAGACCGAACGGGGCCGCGGCCTCGCTGATGGCGAGGTTCCGGACCCCGGGCTGTACCACCGCCGTGCAACCCACGGGATCAATCGCGAGGATGGCGTCGAGTCGTGCCAGCGAAAGGACAATGCCGTCCGGATGTGGCGTCGCGCCCCCCGAGAGACCGGTGCCGGCACCCCTCGGCACCACGGGGACGTGATGCTGCGCGCAAAGACGCAGCACGGCTGCCACCTCGGCTTCGGTATCGGGAAGGGCGACCGCGAGAGGCAAATGGCGATGCAGGGTGAGTGCATCGCATTCGTAGGGACGCTTGTCCTCCTCGGTCACCAGCACCCGCTCCGCGGGCAACAAGGCCTGCAGGTCGGCGAGACAGGCCGAGCCGTTCACGGTTGTCAGGTACCAACAGGAGCAGACTCGAGACCGTAGGCGGCATGCAGCGCACGCACGCCCCGCTCGAGCACATGCTCATCGACCAGGACCGAGACCTTGATCTCGCTGGTGGCGACGAGCCGGACATTGATGCCCTCGTCCGCGAGCGTGCCGAACAGGCGCGCCGCGACACCCGCATGCGAGCGCATGCCCACCCCGACCACCGAGAGCTTGGCGACGGTGGCGTCACCGGAAACCTCGACACCGGCGTATTCATTTACCGCAGCGCGTACCGCCTGCAAAGCGGCCTCATGCTCGTCGCGGTGCACGGTGAAGGTAAAGTCGACCCGTCCGTCACGCGGCGCATTGAGGACGATCATGTCCACGTCGATATTCGCGGCACTGACCGGTTCCAGCACCGCATGGGCGGCACCGGGACGGTCCGGCAGTCCGCGGATGGTGATGGCAGCCTCGTCGCGATTGAAGGCGATGCCGGAAACCAGGGGAGCTTCCACGTTCGGATCCTCCGCAGTGATGAGCGTACCCTCACTGTCCTCGAAACTCAGGGCAACGCGCAGGCGCACCCCATACTTGGCGGCGAACTCGACGGAACGCAAGTGCAGGACGCGGGCCCCCTGACCGGCCAGTTCGAGCATCTCCTCGAATGACAGCCGCGGCAAGCGGCGGGCGGTAGGCACCATCCGCGGATCGGTGGTGTAGACCCCATCCACGTCCGTCAGGATCTGGCATTCGTCGGCGCCGAGCGCGACCGCCACGGCGACCGCCGAGGTGTCCGAACCGCCACGCCCGATGGTGGTGAGGTCGCCGGCGGCATCAATCCCCTGGAACCCGGCCACCACCGGCACCGCCCCGGCGTCGATCACGGCTCGCAACCTCGTGCCGTCGATGCCCTCGATGCGCGCCTTGCCGTGGACCGCAGTGGTCTGCACCGGTACCTGGAAGCCCAGCAAGGAACGCGCCGGGACACCGAGATCGTGCAGGGCCATTGCCAGCAGGGCGACGGACACTTGCTCACCGGAGGCCAGCAAGGCGTCCAGCTCGCGGGGATCGGGTCGCTGACTGGTCTCACGCGCGAGATCCACCAGGCGGTCGGTGTGGTCGCCCATCGCCGATACCACCACCGCCACATCGCAGCCGTTGGCACGCAGCCTGCCGATACGCGCCGCGACCCGCCGAATCAGCTCCGGCGACCCGACCGATGTACCGCCGTACTTCTGAACGATGAGTGGCCGGCGGGTCATGAGGGAAACTTAGCCGCCGTCAGCCGAGCTTCGTCGCTACCCAGGGCTTCACACCGGCCAGGGCGCCGGCGAGCTTGTCGGGCTCCGTGCCGCCGGCCTGCGCGAAGTCGGGCCGCCCACCGCCTTTGCCGCCGACCTGGGCAGCGACATGTCCGACCAGTTCACCGGCACGCACGCGCCCGGTGAGATCGTCCGTGACCCCGGCGACCAAGGCCACCTTGCCGCCGTCCACGGCCGCCAGCACGATGACGGCGCTGCCCAGTTTGCCTTTCAGGCCGTCCACGACGCCGCGGAGAGCCTTGGCATCCGCGCCATCGATGCGGGCCGACAGCAGCTTCACGCCACCGAGGTCGATGGCCTGGGCCGAGAGATCGCCGCCCTGACCGCTGGCCAGCTTCGACTTGAGCTGCTCGACTTCCTTCTCGAGCCGGCGTGAACGCTCCAGCAGCGCTTCCACCTTTTCCGCGACGTCCTCGCGGGTGCCGCGGACGAGTGCGGCGACTGCCTTCAGGCGCTGTTCGTCCGCGGCCACGGCGTCGAGAGCACCCTGCCCCGTGACCGCCTCGATGCGACGGACTCCCGAGGCGACCCCGGACTCCGCTATCACCTTGAACAGGCCGATGTCACCGGCGCGGGAGACGTGCGTCCCGCCGCAGAGCTCGGTCGAGCGATCACCGATGCTCAAGACCCGAACCTCGCTTTCATACTTCTCGCCGAACAAGCCGATGGCCCCGGCCGCAATCGCCTCCTCGTAGGGCATCACGCGCGTTTCTGCAGCGCCATTGGTGCGGACCTGGTGGTTCACCCAGTACTCGATGCGGGCCAGCTCCGTCGGGGACACGGCCTGGAAGTGGCTGAAGTCGAAGCGCAGACGCTCCGCCGAGACCAGCGACCCCTTCTGTTGCACGTGGGCACCGAGGACCTCGCGCAAGGCGGCGTGCAGCAGGTGGGTGGCCGAGTGGTTGCGACGGGTCGCATCACGCCGCTCGGTATCGATCCGCGCCTCGACGCGGTCACCCACCTGCAACGCCCCCCCGGCGAGCTGACCCACATGGGCGTGCTGCTTGCCCACCTTCACGGTGTCGCTGACCGCAAACTCCGCAGCGCCCGCCAGGAGGCAACCGCCATCGCCCACCTGACCGCCGCTCTCGGCATAGAAAGGGGTATGGTCCAGCACCACCTGACCGGTCTCGCCCGCCTCGAGGCGCGGCACCTGGCCACCGTCACGGATGAGGGCGACGACGGTGCCCTGAGCGGTATGCTGCTCGTAACCGCAGAAATCGACCCGTCCCTCGAGCTTCACGGCGTCGCGGAGATCGACGCCGAACTTGCAGGCCGCCCGGGCGCGCTCTCGCTGCGCCTCCATCGCGGACTCGAACCCGGCCTCGTCGATGGACAGTCCACGCTCGCGTGCGACGTCCGCGGTGAGGTCCATCGGGAAGCCATAGGTATCGTAGAGGCGGAACACCGTCTCGCCGGGGATGACCGTGCCCTCGAGCGTGGCAATCGATCCCTCCAGCAGCGCCATGCCGTTGGCAAGCGTCTCGGCGAACCGCTCTTCCTCCTGCCGCAGGACCCGCGCCACGTGATCGCGTGCGGCACGGAGTTCCGGGTAGGCGTCCCCCATCACGGCGTCGAGGTCGAAAACGAGGTCGGCGAAGAAGTGCTTCGACTGCCCGAGCTTGTAGCCGTGGCGGATGGCGCGGCGGATGATGCGCCGGAGCACATACCCGCGCCCCTCGTTGGAGGGCAGCACGCCATCGGTGACGAGGAAACTGCAGGCGCGGATGTGGTCGGCGATGACGCGGAGACTCGGGCTGGCAGCCTCCGTGGCGCCTGTGGCCCGCTGTGCCGCGGCGAGCAGCGACTGGAAGAGGTCGATGTCGTAGTTGCTGTGCACGCCCTGCATGACGGCACTGATCCGCTCGAGACCCATGCCGGTGTCGACGGAGGGCTTCGGCAGCGGCGTCAGCGTACCATCCGTCGCGCGCTCGAACTGCATGAACACCAGGTTCCAGATCTCGACGAAGCGATCGCCGTCCTCGTCCGGAGAGCCCGGAGGACCGCCGAAGATATGCTCGCCGTGATCCCAGAAAATCTCCGTGCAGGGACCGCAAGGACCGGTATCGCCCATGGCCCAGAAATTGGACTTCGCACCCATGCGCGTGATGCGGGCCGGGTCGACCCCGATTTCCCTGGCCCACAGGTCGAAGGCCTCGTCATCCGTCTCGTAGACGGTCACCCACAGCCGTGACTTCGGCAGCCCGAGGGTGCCCGTGAGAAAGTCCCAGGCGAAGCGGATGGCGTCACGCTTGAAGTAGTCGCCGAAGCTGAAATTGCCGAGCATCTCGAAGAACGTGTGATGGCGGGCGGTGTACCCGACGTTCTCGAGGTCGTTGTGCTTGCCGCCGGCGCGGACGCAGCGCTGGCTGGTCGCGGCACGGAGGTAGTCGCGCTGTTCCTTGCCCAGGAACAGGTCCTTGAACTGCACCATGCCGGCATTGGTGAAGAGCAGGGTCGGGTCATTGCCGGGAACGAGTGAACTCGAAGCGATGACGGCATGGCCCCGCTCGCGGAAAAACTCGAGGAAACGGGTGCGCACCTCGGCGCTTTCCATGAAAGGAACAGGCGAAGCGGAACGATCGGCGGTCATGGGCTTGGGTCTCTCGGTGCAGGCTAGTCCTCGTGGGCAGGGACCTCGGGCATATCGGCGTCGAGGTCCAGGTCATCGATGTCGACCTGGTCCACCACCAACGCCTGACGCACCTGCGCCGGCGTGAAGCCGCGATACAGCAGGAAACGGGACTGCCGGGCACGCTCTTCGAGCGAGCCGGGCGCCTCTGCCCCGAACCTCCGGCGTCGCAAGGCCTGCGCCTGCTCGGCCCAGACCGGCGCCGCTTCGTCGACGGCCCCGGCGATGAGGGATTCGGGGAGCCCCTTGCCGCGCATTTCCAGTCGGATGCGCCGGGGGCCCTGCCCACGCCCCGCATGGTACGCGACAAAATGCTCCGCGTAGCGCCCGTCATCGAGGAAACGGGCGTTGAGGAGCGCAGAAATGGCCGACTCGACCGCGCCGGGGCTGAACGAGGCCGCCAAAAGCCGGTCTCGCAGTTCGGCAGAGCCGTAATCCCGCCTCGACAGCAGGGCGATGCCCTTGAGCCGGGCGGCTTCGGGGTCATCGGGGGCGGCAGGCTCCTTCGGCGGTCCGCCCCGACTCCCGAAGCGTCGCCCCTCAGTTCGACGCTTCACCCGCACCTTCGGCGCCGGACTTGCGGGCCGGCAGCAGTTTCTTGCGGATCTGGGTCTCGATCTCGCGGGCGATATCGGGGTTGTTGCGGAGGAACTCGCGTGCGTTGTCCTTGCCCTGCCCGATTCGTTCGCCCTTGTAGCTGTACCAGCTGCCGGACTTCTCGACGAGACCGTTGTTGGCGCCGAGATCGATGATTTCGCCCTCGTGGGAGATGCCGGCCCCGTAGAGGATCTCGAATTCGGTCTCGCGGAACGGCGGTGCGACCTTGTTCTTGACCACCTTGACGCGGGTGGCATTGCCGATGACTTCCTCGCCGTTCTTGAGGGCGCCGATACGACGGATGTCGAGGCGTACCGATGCGTAGAACTTCAGGGCGTTGCCGCCCGTGGTGGTTTCGGGGCTGCCAAACATGACCCCGATCTTCATGCGGATCTGGTTGATGAAGATGACGATGGTGTTGGAGCGCTTGATGTTGCCGGTGAGCTTGCGCAGCGCCTGCGACATCAGGCGGGCGTGCAGGCCGACCTGCAACTCGCCCATTTCACCTTCGATTTCCGCCTTGGGCGTGAGTGCGGCGACCGAGTCCACCACCACGACGTCGACGGCACCGGAACGGACCAGCATGTCCGTGATCTCGAGGGCCTGCTCGCCGGTATCCGGCTGCGAGACGAGGAGATCCTGGACGTTGACACCGAGTTTCTCGGCATAGCTGGGGTCGAGGGCATGCTCGGCATCGACGAAAGCTGCGGTCCCGCCGGCCTTCTGGCATTCGGCGATGACCTGCAAGGTGAGCGTCGTCTTGCCGGAGGACTCCGGACCGTAGATCTCGACGACGCGTCCCTTGGGCAGGCCACCGACCCCCAGCGCGATGTCGAGGCCCAGCGACCCCGTCGGGATGACGTCGAAGTCGAGCGCAGTGGACTCGCCGAGGCGCATGACGCTGCCCTTGCCGAACTGCTTTTCGATCTGGCCGAGGGCGGCGGCGAGCGCCTTCTTGCGGTTGTCGTCCATGGTGCGTGCCTCGAGGGTGGGAATGGGAAAGGGAAGAATCCGGTGGGTGGATACTGTTTGAATGTACAGTAGTGTAGACCAAGGGTGGCTCACTACGCGACCCCCCTCGGCATGCGAAGCGACAATTTTTCAAAGTGGCGGCGGCGGAACCCGCGAAAACAGCCCGTCCAGGGCCAAAAGCGCGGTCTGTCGCCGCACGGCTTCCCGATCGCCCGGCAGCCAATGACGAGCCGCCTCGGTTTCGAGGCGGCCCTCGCCACGCCAGGCCCAGGCAAGCCACACGGTTCCCACCGGCTTGCCGGGGGTCGCGCCGGTCGGGCCGGCGATGCCGCTGACGGCCACCGCGAAATCCGCTCCGGCGCGGGTCAGCGCGCCCTCGGCCATCGCCAGCACCACCTCGCGGCTCACGGCACCACAGGAGTCCAGCAGGGCGGACGGGACCCCGAGTTCAGCCTGCTTGGCCGCATTGGAATAGGTGACCCAGCCCCGCTCGAACCAGCGCGAACTGCCGGCCACGTCGGTCAGGAGCTTGGCAACCCACCCGCCGGTACAACTCTCGGCCGTGGCCACCCGCCAACTGCGGGCGGCCAGACGCTCGCCGAACGCCTCTCCCGCCGACCATCCGGTCTCCATGCGTCTTCCTCCGCTCCGCGGCCATGCCAGCGGCCAGTCTACCGGTGAGGCGTGACCGGGCAGTATCCCGGTGACTGCACTGGACAGGGCGGCACTGGTCAGGAAGCAAGTGACTGCGTAAATTGAGGGGCATCTCCCCCTCCTTTCCGGAAGATCTTCATGCGACGCCTGATTGTTCCAGTGATCCTGGCCCTGTGCATGCCGCTGGTCGCCCATGCCAATACGCCTGCCCCGGCGCCTGCCGCCGCGAGTCTCCCGCCGGCTGCTTTCGGCACGGTGCCGGCCATCGACAACGTCACGCTGTCGCTGGACGGCAAGCTGCTGGCCTCGACGTATGTCGGCGACCAGGTCTCCATCGCCATCCTCGACCTCGTCGCCCGCAAGCCGCGCCACCGCATCGCCTTCGACCAGACGATGAAGCTGCGCAGCATCGGGTTCGTGGATGACACCACGCTGCTGGCGTCGTTCAGCATCACCTACACGGCGCGCGGCGCACCCGAGTCCAAGTCGGAGCTCGGCGCCACCTTCGCCATCAATGCCGAGGACGGCTCGTCGCGCATGCTGATGGAAGCCCGCGAGAACAACCGCGTGGTGCCCAGTTCCGCCAGCGTGGCCTCCAGGAAGGGCGGTGGACCGGGCGAAATCCTCATGACCGCCCGCCTGACGGATCTGCCCGATGCCGCCGGCATGATCCCGGATTCGGCAAGCCTCTACATCGTCGCGGTGAATCTCCGGACCGGGGCATTCCGTACCCTCGAAAAGGGCGGGCGCAACACCGCCGGCTGGCTGTTCGACCCGACCGGCAAGGCGCAGGTGCGCATCGACCAGCAGATGCGGGAGATGGATCGCCAGCCCACCACCACCCTGCGCTACCGCAAGGGTGACGACTGGGTCGAGTTCCACACCGCGACCGGCCGCGACTTCAGCGCCGTCGGCCTCGGTCCGGACGGCCGTTCGGTGCTGGTGATCAGCCCGCTCGGCAGCGACCGCAAGAAGCTCTGGACCATTCCTTTCGATGGCAGCGGGCCGCAGTTGCTGTTCCAGCATCCGAAGTACGACGTCGAGGGCACGGTCCGCGACCGCTACGACGGACGCTTGCTGGCGGTCAGCGTGGGCGGTCTGGCGCAGGATCTCTTCTGGCTGGACGAGGAGGCGCGTGGCCGTGAGGCAGCCTTGGCCGCCGCGCTGCCGGGCCGACGCGTGAATGTCGGCGGTTACTCGCGTGATGGTCGCTACGCCGTGGGTTTCGCCTATAGCCGGTCCCATCCCGGCGCCTACTACCTGGTCGACTACGGCACCGGCAAGGCGGAAATCGTCGGGCAAGAGTACCCGCAGCTGGCGAAGACCCAGCTCGGCGAGGCGCGGATGGTGGAGTATCCGGCGCGTGACGGCTACGAGGTGCCGGCGTATCTCACCCTCCCCCCCGGCCTGGCGCACAAGGATCTGCCGCTGGTGGTCCTGCCTCACGGGGGTCCCGAGGCGCGCGACAGCTACGGCTTCGACTGGTGGTCGCAGTTCGTGGCCTCGCGGGGCTATGCGGTGCTGCAGCCGCAGTTCCGTGGATCGACCGGCTTCGGCGAGGCGCATCGCAAGGCGGGCTATCGGCAGTGGGGTCGTCGCATGCAGGACGACGTCTCCGACGGGGTGAAGTTTCTCGTCGAACAGGGTATCGCCGACCCGTCACGGGTCTGCATCGTCGGCGCCAGTTATGGCGGTTACACGGCACTGGCGGGGGCCACTCTCACCCCCGACCTCTACCGCTGCGCGGTGAGCATCGCCGGCGTGGCTGACCTCACGCAGATGATCCGCTGGGTCGCGGACCGTGGCGGCATGCGTTCGCCCGCCGTGAAGTACTGGCGCGAGCACATCGGTGATCCCGGCAGTGACGCCGTCGAGGCGGTCTCGCCGACCACCCATGTGACCAAGGCCAAGGCGGCGGTGATGCTGATGCACGGCAAGGACGATACCGTGGTGCCGTTCGAGCAGTCGGAAATCATGATGAAAGCGCTGCAGAAGGCCGGCAAGCCCGGGGAATTGGTGCGGCTCGATGGCGAGGACCACTGGCTGTCGCGCAGCCCCACGCGGACACGGATGCTCGCGGAATTGGAGCGCTTCCTGGCGCAGCACCTCGCCACTCCGCCGCGCTGACGGCGGACGCCGGGACGAGGGCGCCAGAATGGGGTCGCGGGGGACGCCTCCAGCGGATGACGGGACCACCCACGGCCCAGGTGTTGCCGTGGGTTCCTGTCGGGTGCTGCTGGTCGACGACAATCCGGTCGGGCGCGAGGTCTCGGGGACGTTG
>JBJTPC010000516.1:0-2889 GCA_046074905.1 Gammaproteobacteria bacterium | reverse complement strand
TATTGAGCTTCGCGATCATGATCAGCTTCCAGCCGTCCCATTGATACCCCTCAACCTCGGGCGGGTCAACTCCGCGTGTCACCTTGGATTCGACAATGACCATGTCGCATTCACCGGCACCATGGCGCGGCTTGAGCATCTGTGCGGCCACAAGGGGACGAAAATCCTGCGAAGGATCAATAAAGATCTTCCAGCACAGGAGTTAATTCGTAAGCCCATCAGTAACCGCGTCTGGTGCTTCTTTCGCGATGGGTGGACGGTGGCGGCATGAGACGATATACCGATGCTGAACGTCGCCGGGCGGTGAAGGATTTCGAGTGCGGTGGCATCAGTGCCGCCGAGTTCTGCCGTCGCCGGGGCATGAGCAGCGTGAGCCTCGCGCAGTGGCGGCGGCGCTACTCCGGCAGCACTCACTCCTCGCCGGCGGCAGTCCCGCCATGGCTCCCTGTGGTCATCGCCGACGCGGGCCCGCCGGCGGGGGACGCCAGCGTGGTCTACGTGATGATTGCCGGGACGCGCCGTCTGGAGGTATCCCCGGGCTTCTCTCCGGCGGATGTTCAGGTTCTCTGGAGCATTCTCAATGGCGGCGCGGCGCAGCATGCCGGCGGTCAGTGCCCATGAACATCAGCCCCGCCACCAAAGTATACCTGCTGGCCGGGGTCACGGACATGCGGCTGGGCTATGACGGGCTTTTCGCTCTGGCCAGAGGCCTGCTCGCCGAGGATCCGCTCAGCGGCCATCTCTTCGCCTTCTGCAACAAAGGACGCAACCGCATCAAGATTCTCTACTGGGATGGAAGTGGCCTCTGGATCTGCGCCAAGCGTCTGGAAAAGGGGCGGTTTGCATGGCCCGATGCTCCGGCGCGGACGGCGCAGGCGGCGGCTTCAGGACGCCGGGTGCTGATGTCGCATGCCGAGCTGATGCTGCTGCTTCACGGCATCGATCTGTCGACGACGAGAAGCCGCAGCTGGCACCGTGTCGAGGCAACTCCGGCCGTTGCCTGAAGATTCAGTAGAATATCATATAGAATTCAATTTATTACTTGCTTTTGGCAAATTACATTGTATATTATAAAACAGTAATCATACCGTTGCCTTGAACTCATCTGCCGCCTTCCATCCGAAGCTCGAAGCCCTGACACATGGGCTTCCGGAAGATGTGCGCAGCGCGCTTCGCGACCTCGTGGGCGGCCTTCAGCAGAAGGTCGGAGGGCTGGAAACCAAGGTCGGTGGACTGGAAGGCAAGGTCAGCGAACTCGAGGTCAGGATCCGCCTCCGGGAGGAGCAGCTGCGCATGGCCATGTTCGACAAGTATGGTCCCCGGAGCGAGAAGCTCAGCGGCTCGCAGCTGCAGCTCCTGGACCTGGAACCGGGCGTGCAGTTGGCCGAGGTGGAGGCCGAAGCGGCGCTGCCGGAGTCCGAAAAGCAGGTGGTCCCTGCGCCTGCGACTCCGCAGCCGAGGAAGCGCGCTGCCTACAGCAAGGCGCATCCCGGTCGTGCCGGGTTCCCGGCGCATCTTCCGCGCACGGAGGTGGTAATACCCTGCGAAGAGGCTTTGGATGTCCGCCTCGTCGGCTATGAAGTCAGGGAAGAACTGATCATCAGGCCTGCCGAGTTCCACGTTCAGGTCATCAAGCGGGAGAAGCGCCTGGTGGTCATCGGCGACCAGCGCACCATCATCACAGCTCCACTGCCGCAGCGTATCATCGGGAAGGGCCGCCTCGGGGACTCCGTGATCGTGGATCTGCTCGTGCGCAAGTACTGCGACCATCTGCCAGCCTACCGTCAGCGGATGATCTGGAAGCGTGATCACGGCATCGCCGTCGACGATGCGCTGCTCATCCGCAGCATTCTCAAGGCCGGCGAGCTGCTCCAGCCCCTCGCCCGCGTCATCGGCGAAGCCCTCAGAAAGGGTGCATTCATTCAGGCCGACGAGACGAGGGTAGCCGTTCTCCAGCGTGAGGGGAAAGGCCGCAATGACACCGCGTGGTTCTGGCAGTACTCCGCACCGGGCGGACTGGTTTTCTTCGACTATCAGGACAGCCGGAGCCGGGCCGGACCGAATGCCTTTCTGAAGGATTACACCGGCACCCTGCAGAGCGATGGCTACGAGGTTTATGTCAACCTTGCCGGGGATATCTGCGCTCATGCCGGATGCTGGGCGCATGTCAGGCGGAAATTCGACGCGGCGCGCAAGGTCGCCCCCCGGGAAGTCCCGTGCCGTGACAGTCACGACGTTCTCGACGCCATCGCCTGTCTGTACGGTGTGGAAAAGGAATCCCGCACGGCCGGACTGGATGCCTACGGACGCCTCCGCCTGAGGGAACAGCGCGGGATCATCGACAGACTCGAAGCGCTGCGCCGCCTGATTGTGGGAATCCGCAGCCGCGTACTGCCCGCCAGCCAGCTGGGGAAAGCCTGCGATTACACTCTCGGCCAGTGGGAAAAACTGATGGTCTATGCCCGCGACGGCCGGATCGAGATCGACAACAACTGGTGCGAGAATGCAATGCGGCCGATTGCGCTGGGGCGCAAGAACTGGATGCACCTCGGCAGTGAGGAAAGCGGCCCGAAGGTTGCCGCCATCATGACCGTGATCGCCAGCGCGCAGCGGGCCGGGATCAACGTGCGGGAATATCTTGCGTCGGTACTGCCGAAACTGGCCGATGCCTCGACGACCGAAGCAGCACTCGCCGGGATGCTGCCAACGCAATGGCAGGCACCGCGCAGGGACGCAAACGGAGGGACCGAGCCCTGATGGCTTCATCCCGCCACCATCGCTGAGCGAACGCCCCGTCGCCAGACGCGGTTAGTGATGGGCTTACAGTCCTCGAAGGCTTGCTCCTTAAATTCCAAGCGCACGCTTCAGATCCTCTGTGGTTTCAAAGAC
>JBJTPC010000515.1:0-19551 GCA_046074905.1 Gammaproteobacteria bacterium | reverse complement strand
CTCCCAGCGGGCCGGCAGGCGCGTACGTTTGCACCCACCGAAACGCGGGCTGAAGGTTCGCTGGCTGGAAATGACCCGCGAGAACGCTGCCCAGGCGCTGCGGATGAAACTGACGCATCGCGAGGGTGTCGCCGGTCAGCTGGCGGCCCTGGGCGAGGCGCTGGCCTTGCCGACGCCCCCGCGGCGCATCGAGTGCTTCGACATCAGCCACACGCGCGGTGAGGCCACCGTGGCCTCCTGCGTGGTGTTCGGCCCGGAGGGTCCGAGCAAGGCGGAGTACCGTCGGTTCAACATCGACGGCATCGAGCCCGGCGACGACTACGGCGCGATGCGCCAGGCGCTCGAGCGCCGGTTCAAGCGCGTCAAGGCCGGCGAGACGCCTATTCCCGATGTCCTGCTCATCGATGGTGGCAAGGGCCAGTTGGCCCAGGCCGAGGAGGTGCTCGCCCTGCTGGAGGTCGTGGTCCCTGCCGTCGTGGGGGTGGCCAAAGGTGCCGACCGTCGGGCCGGTCAGGAACGCCTGTTCCGTGGCGGCGACCCGCAGGCCGACCTGCTGCCGCCGGATTCGCCGGCGCTGCACCTGATCCAGCGTGTCCGCGACGAGGCGCACCGTTTCGCCATCACCGGACATCGACGCAGCCGCGCCAAGGCACGGCAGGGGAGTGTCCTCGACGAGATTCCGGGTCTGGGCCCGGCCCGCCGGCGGGCGCTGCTGAAACAGTTCGGTGGCCTGAAGGGGGTTCAGCTCGCCGGGCTCGACGATCTGGCGGCGGTGCAGGGAATCGGCCCGCACCTGGCGCAGGTCATTTATGATTGCCTCCATGCCGCGCAATGAGCCGGCGTCACCAGGGCGTCCCGCCGTGCCCCCGCGCTCCATGCTGAACATCGCCAACATCCTCACGGGCCTGCGCATCGTGGCAATCCCGTTGGTGGTGCTGCTCTTTTTCCTGCCCCATGAATGGGCCGGCATGGCTGCCGGACTCACCTTCGCCGCGGCCGGCATCACCGACAGCCTCGATGGCTATTTCGCCCGCAAATACGGGCTGATCACTCCATTGGGGGCATTCCTCGATCCGGTGGCGGACAAGCTCATCGTCGCGGTGGCCCTCGTCCTCATCGTCTCGCGCAATCCCGCCTGGTGGATGACGCTCACCGCAGCGGTCATCATCGGGCGGGAAATCGCCATCTCGGCACTGCGCGAATGGATGGCCGAGATCGGCGCACGGCGCAAGGTGGCCGTATCGGCCATGGGCAAGTTCAAGACCATCCTCCAGGTGGTCGGCCTGTCGATGCTGCTTTACCGCGAGGACATCCTCTTCCTGCCGATCTATGAACTCGGGGTGGTGCTCACCGTGTTGGCTGCCGTCCTGACGCTCTGGTCGATGGTGGTCTATCTTCGCGCCGCTTGGCCGGATCTGACGGCGCGTGGCGAGGGTGCTTGACACCCGCGCGGAATGCCTTAAGATTCCGGGTCTCGCGAGCGGGAATAGCTCAGTTGGTAGAGCGCAACCTTGCCAAGGTTGAGGTCGCGAGTTCGAGCCTCGTTTCCCGCTCCAATTTCTTCTTCAGGCAACCCCGGGCCCACCGGGGTTTCTTGTCTGGGGGGATGGTCACCGTCTCGGCGGGGCCGGCCGCAGGCGCGGTAGCAAAGCGGTTATGCAGAGGACTGCAAATCCTTCCAGGCGGGTTCGACTCCCGCCCGCGCCTCCATCTCCTTTCCTTGCACGGCCCCTTGCCTTAGCCTGAGCGCAGGAGGCTTGCCATGGCACGTGCGAAGGATATCGCTCCGACCACCTATGCGGCACTGAAGACCAAGCATCGGCGCGTACGCGAGCAGCCTGGCTTTCCCCAACGAACCACCATGCGTGTGCACCGCGCGTTGAGCTGGGTGCAGCGGGCCGAGCAGGAACTCGGCCCCGACTGCGAGGACGATCCCGACGCGGCTTTCCTGTTCTACTGGATTGCCTTCAATGCGACCTATGCCTTGCCCACCAGCGCGGATGACAGCCTGTCCGAGCGCAGCCTGTTCGAGCGGTTTTTCGTCCGGGTACTCTCGCGCGACCAGTCGGCAGCCCTCTACAACGCTTTATGGGCGAAGTACTCCGGCCCCATCCGCACTTTGCTTGCCAACCAGTTCGTCTACCAGCCGTTCTGGAACCATCAGCGCGGCATTCCCGGTCATGCCAACTGGCAGGAAAAGTTCCAACGGGCCAACCGGCGGGCGTGGCAGGCAATGCGGGAGCAGCGGACCGACAAGTTCCTGTCGATCCTGTTCAGTCGTCTTTACGTCCTGCGCAACCAGTTGGTCCATGGCGGCGCCACCTGGCAAGGCAGCCGGAACCGCGCGCAGGTGCGGGACGGGGCCCTCATTCTCGGCCTGGTCGTGCCGCGGCTCATCGACCTGATGATGGACCATCCCGAACTCGACTGGGGCGATCCGGCATTTCCGGTGGTTGATGGTTGAGGACGCAGGATCGCGCCGGGTGAAACGGTCCCGCGGTCTCCCGCTCGCCGGGATGCTGCCCGCCGTGCTGCTGGCAGGTTGCCTGACAAACCCGCCATCCGTCGAGCTCGCCAAGTCCCTGCGGGTCGGCGGTCCGTGCCGCTACGATACGGCGATCGGTACCGCCCGCATCATCGACCTGCGTGCCGCCCCCGGCAGTGTGGAAATGACCATCACCTTGTCCATGCCGGCGGCGTTCAATCCTGCGGCGTGGTGGCACCGCGAAGAAATGCGGGTGATGGTGCTGGGCCCTGCCTCCGGTGCCGACGCACGCTGGTTGGCCGCCCAGGGGATGCAGCCGGGAGTCACGCATCCCGTCGAACTCTCGGTGATCCGCGAGGGAACCTGTACGCCGGTACTCGTGCGGTTTCCGGGACGTCCCTGGGTCGTCCAGTAGGATTTGCCCGTTCTCAGGGCCGCCAGGTCCAGTCCTTGCTCGAGGCACGGCAGCCGCCGCCCTCGGGGCCACGGTAGGCGCGCCCGCGGACGAAGCGGCCGCTGGTCGAGCGGGTGGCCTCGCTGTCGGCCAGCGCGCGGGCGCCGTTCACCCACACGTCCGTGACGCCGGTCGACAACTGATGGGGGTTCTGGAAGGTGGCGTGGTCCTGCACCTTGGCCGGATCGAACACGACGATGTCGGCGAAGTAGCCGTTTTTCAGACGTCCACGCTCGGGGATATTGAGGTTCTCGACCGGGAACGAGGTAAGCCGGCGCACCGCCTCTTCCAGCGGCAGCAGTTTTTCGTCGCGCACGTAGCGCGCGAGCAGGCGGGCAAAGTTGCCGTAGGCCCGCGGGTGCTCGCTCTGCTGCAGGAACACGCCTTCCGGTGCCGGCGCGGCGGCGTCGGAACCGAAACTCATCCATGGCAACTGGACCTGCCGGCGGATGTTGTCCTCGGACATCAGGAAATAGGCGACGCCGACACGCGTCCCGTCCTCGATGACCAATTGCATCGCGGTCTCTGCGGGGCTGGTGCCGCGCAGCTTCGCGACCTCCGCCAGTGTCTTGCCGATGTACGGCCGCAGTGCGGGATTCTTGAAGGCCAGCAGCAGCATGCCCTCGGGACCTGCTGCCTGGTACAGGTTTTCCCAGTCCCTGGCGGGCGCGTTCATCTCGCGCGCCACCCGCTCCCGGACGGCGGGGTCCTTGAGGCGCTCCGCCCACTTCGCATATCCACCTTCCTGCACCCACAGCGGCATGGCGGCATCGAGGCCCGTGGCACCGGCGGGATACAGGTACATGTTCGCGGTGATGCGCGTGCCATCGCGCCGCGCTGCCTCGACGCGCTCGATGACGCCATCGAGCTTGTGCCAGTTGTCGCGGCCGGCAATCTTCAGGTGGTAGATCTCCGCAGGTGCGCCGGATTCCCGCGCGATGCGGATGGTCTCGTCTACCGCCTCGAACAGGCGGTCCGCCTCGCTGCGCATGTGCACGATGTACATGCCGCCGCAACGCGCCGACTCGCTGGCCAGTGTCGAAAGTTCCTCGGTGCTGGCGAAGCTGTACGGCGCGTAGATCAGCGCGGAGGTCAGGCCGAGCGCGCCCTGTTCCATTGCTTCGCGGACGCGCAGCCGCATCTGCTCGAGTTGCTGGGCGTTCGGCTTGATGTTGTCTTCACCCAGTTCATGCACGCGAACCGTGCCGGCACTGACGAAGCTGGCCACATTGGGGGTGATGCCACGTGCCACCAGTTTCTCGAAATACTCGCCGAGGCTCGTCCAGTCGAGCTTCACCGAGGGATCCATCTGGCGGGCGAAATCCGCCTTCATGGGCTCGTTCAGTGGCCCCATCGACAATTCGCCGAAGACCTCCAGCGTGATGCCCTGGCGCAGATCGCTGAGCGCGCGACCATCGATGAGCAGCGATTCGAAAGGATGCGCCAGCATGTTGACGAAGCCCGGCGCGATGGCCTTGCCACGCGCGTCGAACTCGATCGCACCTTTGCCCGGTGCTTGCGGACCGACGTAGACGATGCGGTCCCCCTGCCAGGCGACATCGCCGACGAAGGGTCTGGCGCCGCTGCCATCGTAGACCATGCCTTGTCGAAGGACGGTCGAGTATTCGGGACCCGGCGCTGCCGCCAGCGAGAGGGCTGGCAGGAGGCCAGCCACGAAACCGGCAAGACTGCGCCGCAGGAGCGAGTGGAACATGTAGTCAATCCTCGGAATTCGCCGTGGCGTCCGGTGGACGCCACGGCCACGAATCAGTAGCGCAACTGGAAGTTCATCAAGTTGTACTGGATCGCCACCCACAGCAGCACCAGGCCGGCGAGGGCCAGAAGGGTGGTCCAGAGGCGTGCCACCCAGGGACGACGCAGCTGCCAGCCCTGATAGGCCGACCAGAGCAGTGCGGCCGTGCCACCGAGGTAGCCGACGATGCTCAAGCACTGGATGGCAATCACGAAGCCATCGGCCCCGCCGTCGAGCAGGTTCATCCCGCCGGCCGCCACCAGGATGAACGCCAACCATGCAACCGTCGGCACGGCGAGCGCCAAGGCTGCCCAGCGAGATACGCGATGCGCCTGCAAGGCTGCGCCATCCAGCGGTAGTTTTACCCCGTGCCGACGGCGCGACCAGGCGGCCAATGGCCACAGGAACACGGTGCCGAGGACGGCTGCCAGGGAGACCACGACGGCGGGCTGCAGCCACGCCGGGGAACGCGCTGCCGGAAAGCGATCCATCACCATCGCGAAGGCGGCTTCCTCGATGCTGAAGCGGGTGACCTGACCGTCCACCACATCCGCGGCCAGACGCCAGCGGCTGACCGGATCCTGCCACACGAAGGGGGCGATTTCGTGGTACGTCCGCGGCTTGCCGTTCGGCCCCGGAAGCAGGCCGAAGGTGATGGTGCCATCGGCGTTCGCAGTCAGTTTCACCGGACCGATCAGCGACAGCAGTCGCAGGAAGGAGGTGTCGGCGCGACGCGAATTCTCGTAGTAACCGGCCACCATCTTCGCGTGCTCGCGGGCCACTTCCGGGGCGATCGGCGTCCGCGGAGTCGGCGCCATCGCGGGGAAGTATCGGTCCATGAAGCCTTCGAACAGCACCGAGCGCAGCTGCGAGCCCCGGGTGCCGGCACTGTTCACGGAGACGAAGATGCCCACGTTGTCATCGATCAGCAGGTGCAGGTAGCTGTGGAAGAACTGCGTATCGCCACCATGCGCTATCACCCGCCGGCCGTTGTAGTTGGTCTCGTAGAACCCGAGGAGCATCCGGTTCAAGGGGCCGACCCCGGTGGCAGCACGGGTTTCATGCATCTGGCGGGCGGTCGCGGACGGGAGCAGCGCGTTACCCTCACCCTGGCGTGCAGCGAGTTGGCCCAGCATGAACCGCGCCATGTCCGCACCCGATGCGGCGAGGCTGCCGGCGGGGGCGGGGACGACAATCTCGAAATGTTCGGGCTTTCCCGACGCGACCCGGTAGCCCTGCGACATCAGCGGGGCAAGTTCCTTCGGCAGCGGCTGGCGGAAGGTGGCGTGGCGCATGCCGAGCGGGGCGAAGATGTTGCGCTCCACGTAGTCGTCGAAGGACAGTCCCGAGGCCCGTTCGACCACGCGACCAGCGAGCGCGGTAGCGTAATTGGAATAGGCAGGGGTGGAGCCTGTCTTGTAGATGCGCGTCGGCGCGGCATCGCGGGCGTAGTCGCCCAGGGGCCGCAGGAATTTCGGATCATCGACGATCAATTGCTTGATCTGCTCCTCGAAGCCCGCGGTGTGGGTGAGGATGTGACGGAGCGTGACGGGCCCATCGGGCCGATCCGGCAGCTTGAAGTCGAGGTACTGGTTGACGTCCGCGTCCAGGTCGAGCTTGCCCGCACCCACGAGTTGCATGACCGCCGTCCAGGTGAACAGCTTGGAAACCGAGCCTGGGCGGAACAGGGTCGTTTCCGGGTCCACGGGTACCCGCTTTTCGACATCGGCATAGCCGTAGCCATTCTGGAGCAGCACCTGTCCATCCTTGACCACGGTGACCACCGCACCGGCGATGTCGTCACGGGCCAGCGTCGGCGGAATCAGGCCGTCGAGCCAGGCCTCGAGGTCGGCCCGCTCGAGGGGTCTGGCCGCGGACACGACCGATGACTCGGCCGCTGGCGATGCCGGGAGGGCAGCCGCAGACGCAGCCGCCATGGCGGGTCCGCCAAATGCGGCGAGCGTCAGGCCCAACCACCCGCGGTGGAGGAAACGGGACATGAATCCGGACATTCGGATGCTCCTGTTGCGGCCCCGCTGTGGGGGCTTGAGTGACCCTGCCGGTCCGGGAAGACCGGTTTTTTTACGATACAGAAAATTTTCCGATTTGGAAAATTTCAACAACTTTCCGGGCGGGGACTGCGCCTGTGGCCGCCACGCCAGCCGCCTCAGCGGCGCGCCTTCGGTCGCGGGTTTTTCGTCTTGCGGCTGTTTTCCGTGGACGAGTGCGAGCGCACCGGTACCCCGCTGGCCTGCACGCCGTCGCCCTGCGGTACGCCCCCCACGGCGGCAATCATCTGGGTCTCGGTGCCGGAACAGACCGCAATCACCCGACAGGGACCTGTGGTAGCCGCCAGGTACCCGTGCGCCATGGCACTGTCGAGATAGATGGAGTCCCCGGCTTTCAGGCGCACCGGAGCGTAAAGGTCGGTGTGGACCTCGATTTCGCCCTCGAGCACGTAGACGAATTCTTCGCCGCTATGCCGTACCAGTTCGCCGAAGTCGGTGAGCGAACCGACCCGCAGTTCCACCAGAATCGGAATCAGCCGCTTGTTCAGCAGATCCGCAGCCAGATAGGCATGCCGGTAGTTCGGTGACTCGATCGCCCGCCCGTCGCCGCCCCGATTGATGCTGCGCCGACCGCGGACGGCAGCGGTATCCTCCTCGTCCGCACCACCGAACAGGAGCGAAATGTCGATGCCCAGGCCGCCGCTGAGCCGCATCAATTTGTCGTAGGTGAGGGACACCCGGCCGTTCTCCATCTTGGACAACGTGGACACGGGGAAGCCGGTACGGGAGGCGACCTCGGCCAGGGTCCAGCCACGGCGGGTACGGACCGACTTGAGCACTGCCCCCGGACGGACCGGAGAATCCTTCTGACTCATGGCGGGCCTGGCTTCCTGCGGGGAGTGACGGGAAAGAGACTGTAGTCCCTGGCTGCAGCGCCGGCAACCTGGGCAGCGAAAAATCATTGCCATTCTGGAAAAAGTTTCTATTGCATCGAATCCCGTGCCGGGTTTAGATTCAGGAAAAAGCAGGGGAGCCACACGGGGTCATCAGGCCACGAGGCTCCCGCAAACCATGGTCAAACAGGGAGAAACTCGCACTATGAAGCACGCCATCAGTCCGTTGCGCCTCGCCATGATCGCCGCCGGCCTGCCGCTCACCCTCGCCGCGCCGATTGCATACGGCAACGACGTCGACGAAGTGGTGGTCACGGCCACCAAGCGCGAAGAACTGCTGAAGGACGTGGCCATGTCGATCACCGCCGTGACGGCGGCAGACCTCGAACTGCGGCACGATTCGGGTCTTCAGGACCTCACGGAACAGGTACCCGGGCTTTCGGTCCAGTCCACCGGTTCGGGCACGACGGTACGCGTGATCATCCGTGGCCAGAACGTCGGCAGTGTGGGTGCCACCGTGGCCACCACGATCGATGACATCCCGTTCTTCATGTCCAGCGCGCAGTCCAACGGCGCCTTCTTCAGCGCCAACATCGATTCCTTCGACCTCGCCCGGATCGAGGTGCTGCGTGGTCCGCAGGGCACCCTCTACGGGGCGTCGGCGGAAGGTGGTCTGATCAAGTACGTGACCAACCGCCCCGACCCCACCAAGTTCGCCGGTGCCTTCCGTGTCGGCATGCTCAGCACCTCCGGCGGCGAGTCCAAGGGATTCGCCAAGGGCATGGTCAACCTGCCGCTGTGGGACGGGAAAGCCGCCCTGCGCGTGGTGGCGTTCTCCAACGAAACTCCGGGTTATGTGGACAACTCCCTTTCCGGCGCCAAGGACATCAACGCGATCAAGATACAGGGCGGGCGGGCGTCGCTCCTTGTCCAGCCCACGGACGCACTTTCGATCCGCGCCACGGTCTTTGCCCAGAAGACCGCGAACACGAACAGCAACAGCGTGGAGGTGGTGGGTGCCGCGCTGACACCGGCCGCGCCCCCGAACAACAAGTTCGAGCGGGTGGCGGGCATGTCCCAGGCGACTGCCTGGGACAACAGCAACGAAGTCGACCTCAAGGTCGGTGCCCTCACCATCGAATACGATTTCGGCGAGATGACGCTCACCTCCGCGACGAGCTACGGTGAAAACGACATTCGTTTCAGCAGCGATATCTCCAACGCGAACCTCATCCCCGGCTTGACCTACGGCGCGTACTTCGGTGGGGCCCTGTTAGGGCAGCCGATCCTGCTGACCGGCGACGAGACCAACTACGTCCACAAGTTCAACCAGGAGCTGCGCCTCGCCTCCAATCGCCGGAGCGACGGCTCGAAAATCGACTGGCAGGTGGGTGCCTTCTTCACCAAGGAGGACGTCATCCTCGACCAGCCGTACGTTGCGCGAAAGGTCACCGATCAGTCCGTGCTGGCGCCGCCGCTGGGGGATGCCGAGATCCCGGCAAACTATGAAGAGCGATCGGTATTCGCCGACGTCACCTACCATCTGACGGATCGCTTCGACGTGCAGGCGGGCGCCCGCTACACCAAGGTGGAGCAGGATTCGCAGGTGATTCTCGGCTGCTGCATCCTCTACGGCCCTGGGGTAGTCAACCCCATCCGCACGTCGTCCGAGTCGAAGACTACCTGGTCGTTGGCACCGCGCTGGCGCATCGGCGAGGACAGTCTGCTGTACGCACGCTTCGCTACCGGGTTCCGTCCCGGCGGCCCGAACTTCCCGACGCCGCCGCTGCCGGATCCGCCGAATTTCCTGCCGGACTCCACCAAGAACTATGAAATCGGCTTCCGCACACAGCTGGCGGGCGGCAAGGTATCCATCGACGTGGCCGCCTTCAAGATCGATTGGAAGGACGTGCAGATCCTCGGTCTGGTGCAGACGGCGAATGGTCCGATCGGCGTCAACGGCAATTCCGGCTCCGCCGAGAGCCAAGGCCTGGAGTGGAACCTCGCCTGGCGTCCGACCGACAACCTGCGGATTGGCTACGTGGGCGCTTACACCGACGCAAAGCTGAAGACCGATGCTCCGGGGCTCGGTGCGTACAAGGGTGATGAACTGCCCTTCGTGCCGGAGATTTCCTCCACGCTGAACATCGACTTCAACGGCAATCTTGGCGGGCGTGCGGTTTTCGGCGGCGTCTCGTTCACCAACGTGGGCAAGCGCTTCACCGGGTTCTCGCCGTCGGTCAACGTGGTCGAACCGCATGTCGAACTACCGTCCTACAACACGATCAATGCCCAGTTCGGCATGGAGTTCGGCGGCAGGTACACGCTCGAGGTGTTCGCGCAGAATCTCGGCAACGAGACTGGAATCACGACCTATTCCAATCAGGGCGGATCCCAGCAGCGTGGTCTGGCCACGTTCATCGCACCACGGACCTTCGGTATCCAGTTCGGCGCGAAGTTCTGAGAGTGACCGTCGCCGGAGCGATTTCGGGGGGTGGGACGACCACCCCCCTGTTCAGCCCGCCGTTTGTCGTTTTTCTCGGGGACATCCAGAGCGCACCGTACGCCAAGACCGCCTTCGGTCTGGCGGAGTGGCGTGCCGCGGACTGTCTCGGACAAATCCGCCTGCCGGGATGCTCGGTCGATGTCGGGGTGCCCGATCTCGACCTGGATGGCGCGCTGTCCGCCGGGGCACGCAGTCTGGTCATCGGCTCGGCAGCGGTCGGTGGCGGGGTCCCGGCCACCTGGATTCCGACCTTGCGCGCAGCCGCCGAGCGTGGACTCGACATCGTCGCGGGTCTGCATCTGCGACTCGCCTCGCTGGAGGGCCTCGCCGAGGCCGCCGCGCGCGGCGGCGCACGCCTCGTCGATTTGCGGGTTCCACCGGCCGGTCTGCCGGTAGGCACGGGTCGGAAGCGCAGCGGCCGTCGACTGCTCACGGTGGGCACGGACTGCGCCTGCGGCAAGAAGTACACGGCACTGCGCCTGGCTCGCGATCTCGCCACGCTCGGAGTTGCAGCGGACTTCCGCGCCACGGGGCAGACCGGCATCATGATTTCCGGTACGGGATTGCCGTTGGATGCGGTGGTCGCGGACTTCCTCACCGGGGCGGCCGAGGCTCTTTCCCCGGATGCACCGCCAAACCATTGGGACATCGTGGAGGGGCAGGGTGCCCTCTTCCATCCGGGCTACCTGCAGGTCACGGTGGGGCTGCTGGTCGGCTCGCAGCCCGATGCCTTCGTGGTCTGCCACGACCCGCAACGGATGCACGTCATGGGATGGCCCACCTTCCCGTTGCCGACCATTCAGCAAGTCATCGACCGAACCGTCGCGCTGGGCCAACTGACGAATCCGGGCATCCGCTGTGTCGGCATCGCCTTGAACACGGCGGGGATGAGTGTCAGCGAGCGAGCGAGCCATCTGGCGAAGCATGCCGCCGAGACCGGACTGCCTTGCGTCGATCCCCTGATCGAGGGTACGACACCCATCATCGAGCGCTTGTTCCAGGAGTTTCCGGCATGATTCGCTTCGACCGACCCGGTACCCGCAGCGCGCAAGCCACGGCCGGCATCGCGGGATGGACGAAGATCCTGCGTCGTTGCCAAAAAGCCGTGCGGGCGGGCGCGGCCCTGTGGCTGGTACTGGTCCCCGCGGCCGCTCATGCCGCGCAGCCGGAGGAGCCGACCGCGCAGTCGCTGGGCGAACTGCAGGACCAACTGAGGGCCATCCTGAAAGAAACGAGCGCACCGGGACTCTCCGTGGCGATCGTCAACCGCAGTGGCCCGGAATGGGTGGGAGGCGTTGGAAAGGCCAATGTCGCCACCGGCGAGCTGGTGACTGCCGACACCTTGTTCCGCATCGGCTCCACGTCCAAGGCGTTCACCGCCTTGGCAGTGCAGCAACTCGTGGCCCAGGGGCGATTGTCCCTCGAGGATCCCGTCAGTCGTCATGTCACGGATGTGCCCTATCGCAACGACTGGGAGCAGACCGATCCGCTGCGGGTCGTCGACCTGATGGAACACACCGGCGGCTGGAACGATCTCAAGTTCCGGCAGTTCGCGCAGCAATCCCCGGGCTGGACCCTCCATCAGGGCCTGACATTCGATACCGAATCGCATACCTCGCGCTGGCGTCCCGGGACCCGCATGTCGTACGCGAACGCGGGCACCGCCATGGCGGCCGCGGTGGTGGAAAAAGTCACGGGCACGACCCTCGAGGCCTACGTGCAGGAGCACCTGTTCAACCCGATGGGGATGGCAACAGCCACCTATTTCGAGCCCAAAGGCGTTCCCGCAGCGACGCTTTACCACGCCGACGGCAAGACCCCCCATCCCTATTGGCACATCATCGTGCGCCCGGCCGGCTCCATCAATGCCTCGGCCCGCGACATGGCCGCCTATCTGGGTTTCTACCTGAATCGCGGCAAGGTCGGCGACCGCGTGATTGTGACCCCGGAAATGCTTGACCGGGCCGAGGTTCCCACCCGTACTTGGGCCGCCCAGGCGGGGGTCAAGGTCGGGTACGGGCTGCACAACTACGCCACTATCGAGGACGGATTCGTGTTCCACGGCCACGACGGCGGTGTCAACGGCGGCCTGACACGCATGGCGTATCTCCCGGAGGCGGGCATCGGATACTTCGCCAGCGTCAATGCCGATAACTTCCCGGCCCTGCAACGCGCATCGGCTGCCATCCGTCGCTACATCACCCGCAACCTGACCGCACCCACGCCGGTGGCGGCCCAACCCCTGCCGGCGGTGGTGGAGCACTACACGGGCTGGTACATGCCGGACTCGCCGCGCAGCGAGATGCTGCGTTTCCTCGAGCGTCTCGCGGGCTTGAGTCGTGTTTCCATCGAAGGTGAGACCCTGAAGATTTCCAGCTTGTTCGGCGAGACGCAGCGCTATGTCGCCGTGGGCGGGTTGACGTTCCGGCGCGATGCAGATGATCCCGCCCGCGTAGAGCCGGTGGCAACGATGGCGCTGGTAGACAATGCCGATGGCCGGTTCCTCGCATTCGGCGGTATGGGCGGGACACTCCGCCAAGTGCCAACCGCCGCCGTGCTGGTGCAGTTGCTTGGCCTTGCCTGGGCGTTGTTGGCGATTTTGGTGGTCATCGCTTACGCACCCGCCTGGATGGTGGGCCGCTGGATCCGCGGACCGCATCCCGAGGACCGGGCGCTGCGCCTGACGGGTTTGGCAACCGTGCTCTCGCTGGGTACGGTGGTGGGGACGGTCGCGATCGGCACCGCGGACCTGTTGATGAACTTCGGACAACGCACCCCGCTGGCCATGCTGCTCACGGCCGCCACCTGGGCCTTCGCGCTGTTTGCCGTGTACCACGCCTACCTCGCCTTTGGCCCGGCATCGGCGGCGGCCCGTCGCTGGGTTCGGCGTACCGGACAGTTCACAGCCGTGGGCCTTTGCCTGGCGGCGGGATACCTCGGCTACTGGGGCGTGATTGGCCTCAGGACATGGGTGTAAGGCAGAGTCGTCCGGTCGCCATGGTGGCGGCAAGGGCGATCGAATCTGGCGAGGGTGGCACGATGTCGATGACACGGATCCTGTGTATTGCGCTGCTACTGGCGGTGTCGGGTTTTGCAGCCGAGGTGCGGGGCGACGGTCCGTCAACCCGCCCTGCGGAGCCGCGTGCTGTCTCGGCGGCAATCCCCATGACGCGCCAGCTGGACTTCGTGTCGAAGGTCAACGGGCGGTCATACCGTATCCAGGTGGCCTTGCCTTTCGCCAAGGCTCCCGCCGCCGGGTTTCCGGTCATTTACGTCATCGACGGCGATGGTTACTTCGGTACCTGGGCGTTCGCGGCGCGGATGCGGGCGATGTCGGATGAACTGGAGCCCGCCGTGGTGGTTGGCATCGGCTATCCCGAAGCCGAGACGGACATGATGCTGGCGATGCAACGCCGAATGAGCGAGTTGGTCCCGTCAGTGGACGCCGAGGCCGTTCGCACGCTGTCCGGCAGCGGGACAGGGACGCCTCTCCAGGCTGGCGCCGACGATCTGCTCCGTATTCTCCGTGAGGAAGTGCCGCCGTTGGTCGCAGGCATCGTACCCATCGACCGCGGACGGCAGACGCTCTTTGGACACTCCCTCGGGGGGTTGTTCGCGCTCCATGTGCTGTTCAGCCATCCAGATGCCTTCCAGACCTATCTCGTGCTCAGCCCATCCATCTGGTGGGATGACCGCAAAGTGCTTTCCGGGCGTACCCGCTTCCTGGAGCGGGCCAAGCGGGGTGAAGTGGCCCCTGCGGGTCTATTTGGTGGTGGGGAGTCTCGAGCAACCCGACCCGAGTATGCCGCTCCCCGGGGGTATTCCTCCAAACATGACCGAGAGCCAGGCGCGCCAACTGGTGGCGCGTGCCGCCATGGTGGATAACACCCTCGAGATGTTGCGTGTACTGCAAGTGCCCGAGGCGAAAGCCGGCTACCAGGTGAAAGGGCGGGTGGTTCCCCAGGAAAGCCACATCAGTGTTGCCTGGGCAGCGTTGAACGAGATGCTGGATTTTGCCGTCCCGCTGCGGCGCTGAGACGATGCGGCTGCTTGGTGCCCGGGGCGGGACTCGAACCCGCATGGGTTTCCCCGGCGGATTTTAAGTCCGCTGCGTCTACCGGTTTCGCCACCCGGGCGGTGGAACCTCGATGGCATGCTACCTCATCAGACGGGGAGCGTAGCTCCCGTCTGGCGCGTACTGGCTCGCCAAAGCACGCGCTGGTCGAGGGCGACACCCGCGACCTCGTATCCCCGACGGAAATCGCGAAGATAGCGGGACATCCACGTTCTCGCCGTCTCCACATCCCGCGCATGGATGGCATCGGCAATCCGCCGCTGCGCGGTACGTACCCTGACCCGTGCCTGAGGTGCGGCCTGCAGCATCGCGGCGAGCGTCGGTTCCATGAGGCGCAGGAGGGGTTCGAGGGTCAGCATCAGGACGCGATTGCCGCTGGCCCGAATGACCGCGCGGAAGAATGCCTGCATGTGGACGAGCGCTCGCGTAGTGTCGGCACTGTCATCCGTGAACCGCTGAAACGCCGCTTCGATGGCCGCCAGGTCTGCTGCGGTCCGGCGGCGCGCCCCATGGGCGGCGGCGGGCGCCGCCACGAGATGGAGGGACTCCCAGACCTCCAGTACGGTGACATCTTCGAGGGCCAGGGCGCGGCCGACGGTGTCGGCAATCCGCACCGCCCCCGGCCGGGTGACCACGAGCCGCTTGGTGCCACGACGCCGGGTAACGAGTCCGGCACTCTCCATCTCCCGCAGGGCCTCGCGCACCGTCGAGCGATTCACCCCGAACTGGGCGCAGAGCTCCGCCTCCGTCGGGAGCGTCTCCCCGTCACGCAGGGAGCGGTCGAGAATCCTGGCCTCGATCTCGAAGGCCAGTTTTCGGTACGCAGGCTCGACGCGCATCGTCGCGAACATGGCATCACCACCATCGGCAAATGGCAGGCATTGTCTGACAATCAGTCAACGCCGCGCAAGGCGCGGGGAGGTGGCCGGGCGTTGTATCATCCGTGTCTGGCGCGGTTACCCTCGGCACCCAGTGAAATCCACGTCCCCCGCGGGTCTTGAAGTCCTCGGCATCCATCTCTGGCGCGGCGATCGGCATGTTCTCAAGGGCGTGCGATTCGCGGCGCCGCCGGGTTCGTTCTGGCATGTGCGGGGGCCCAACGGGGCCGGCAAGACCAGTCTGCTGCGGGTCATCGCCGGATTCCTCTGGCCGGAGGACGGCGAAATCCGCTGGCGTGGTCAGGACAGCCGGACACACCGGGACGAATTCGCTGCGCAAACGGCCTACCTGGGTCATGAACCTGCCCTCAAGGCCGACCTCACCGCCAGGGAAAACGTCACCTACCTCACGGGGTTGCGCCGAACCGTGGATGACCGGGTGCTGGACGCTGCCTTCGAGCGCCTGGGTATCGCCGCCCACGCGGATCGACCGACCCGGATGCTGTCCGCCGGTCAGCGCCGCCGCGCCGCCATGGCCCGTGTGCTGACCAGCGCGGCGCCGCTCTGGCTCCTCGACGAGCCGTTCACCAATCTCGACGCGGCCGGTGTGGAACTCTTTGCCGGATTGATGGCCGAACATGCATCGGCCGGGGGCGTCGTCATCGCCACGACCCATCAGCCGATCCCGGCCCCGGGCGTGTCGATGCTGGAGCTGGCGTGAACGCGCCGCTGGTGGAAGGTGGAACCGGCATGCTGGTAGCCGCCTGGTCGAGCTATCGGCGCGATCTCACGCTGGCCTTCCGGCGGCCCGGGCAGATGCTCCAGCCCGTGGTGTTTTTCCTGATCGTGACCACCCTGTTTCCACTCAGCCTGAGTCCCCAACTGTCGCAACTGAGGGACATCTCGCCCGGCATTGTCTGGGTCGGTGCCTTGCTATCCTCGTTGCTGGCGCTTGAGGGGCTGTTCAGGACGGATGTGGACGACGGCACGCTTGAACAATGGGTGGCGAGCGGACAGCCGCTGGGGCTGCAGTCCCTGGCGAGGATGCTGGCGCATTGGACGGTCGCCGGGCTCCCGCTCGTGGCGGCCATCCCGTTGGTGGGCGGTTCGCTGGCCGTGCCGCCGGCAGCATTCGGCATCACGATGACTCTGCTTGCCTTGGGCACCCTCTGCCTGAGCGGTCTGGGGGCGGTCGGCGCCGCACTCACGCTGGGTAGTCGCCGGGCCAGCGTCCTGTTATCCCTGCTCGTACTGCCCCTGGCCATGCCAATCCTGATCTTCGGCGCGCGCGGCGTGGACCTCGCGATTCTCGGGGAACCCACTCGCGGTCCGGTGCTGCTGCTTTCCGCACTGGCCGTCTTGACCTTGTCCCTCACGCCCTGGGCGACCGCCTCGGCCGTGAGGATCAGCCTGGAGTGAATGTGGCTACCTGGACCTGGTTCCATCGACTTGGCTCACCGCCGCATGCTTACCGCATTGCCGGAAAGTTCGCGCCCTGGTTGGGGTGGACCGCGTTGCTCGCGATCGCCTTCGGCCTGTTCGGCGGGATGGTGCTCGCACCGCCGGATTATCAGCAGAAGGACGCATTCCGCATCATCTACGTCCATGCGCCGGCGGCCTGGCTCTCCCTCAGTTGCTATACCGCCATGGCGGTCGCCGCCTTTGTGGGCCTCGTGTGGCGCATCAAGGTGGCGCATGCGGTCGCGGCCTCCTTTGCGCCCGTGGGAGCCTCGTTTGCCTTCGTCTGTCTCGCCACCGGCTCGTTATGGGGTCGGCCGATGTGGGGAACCTGGTGGGAATGGGATGCCCGCTTGACCTCGCAACTGATCCTGTTGTTCCTTTATCTCGGCTACATGGCCTTGCGCGGCGCCCATGATGACGTGCAACGGGCTGACCGTTCCAGCGCCGTGCTGGCCATTGTCGGCGTGGTGAACGTGCCGATCATTCACTACTCGGTGTATTGGTGGAATTCGCTCCATCAGGGTGCCACCGTCATGAAGATCGGCAAGCCGTCGATGCCCGTCGAGATGCTCGTGCCGTTGCTCGTGATGTTCCTCGGCTTCACCCTGTTCCAGTTCTGGGCGGTCTGTCGTCGTTTGCAGGGCGAAATCCTCGATCGGGAACGCCACGCCCACTGGCTGCGGGAAACCCTTAAAGGAGCCAGGTGATGGAACAGTGGACCTCTTTCGGTCAATGGCTGGACATGGGCGGCTATGCCGCTTACGTGTGGTCCAGCCTCGGGCTTGCATTGGGCGCGCTGGTTCTCAACGCCGTGGCAGCCAAGCGTCGTCACGAGCAGGCCCTGCGCCGCGCACTGCGGCGACTGGATACCGGCTCTTCCGGAGATGCAACCCCATGACCCTTACGCCGCGACGCAAGCGCCTCGTGCTCTTCGGTTCGGTACTGCTGGGGGTGGCCGCCGCCGCCGGTATCGCCACCCTCGCGTTCCAGGACAACCTCCAGTACTTTTACAACCCGTCGGAAGTCGCCGCGGGAAAAGTGCCTGCGGGCAAGCGCTTCCGGGTCGGTGGCATGGTTCCGGACGGCAGCGTGCAGCGTCAACCTGGCAGCCTGACGGTGCGGTTTGCGGTCACCGACTACGCGCATACCGTCAACATCACGTATTCCGGGGTCCTGCCGGATCTCTTCCGCGAGGGGCAGGGCATCATCGCGCACGGTCGACTCGACGAGAGCGGTGTGTTCGTGGCCGACGAGGTCCTTGCCAAGCACGACGAGAATTACATGCCGCCTGAGGTGAAGGAGTCGCTGAAGAAGACCCATGAGGCCGCGAAGCCGCCGGGAGCACGTACATGATTCCGGAGATTGGTCATTTCGCGCTGGCCATTGCCCTGGTACTTGCTTGCGCCCAGGGATTCTTCGGTCTCGCCGGTGCATGGCGCGGGCAGCAGCGCTGGATGGATGCCGCACACGCTGCGGTGATGGGACAATTCCTGTTCCTCGGGGTAGCGTTCGTCATTCTTGCGCATGCCTTCCTCGTTCATGATTTCTCGGTCCTCTACGTCGCCAACAACTCCAATTCAGCCCTGCCGACGCTGTACCGCATCTCGGCGGTGTGGGGTGCGCATGAGGGTTCCCTCCTGCTCTGGGCGCTGATTCTCGCGTTGTGGTCCGTCGCGGTTTCGTTGTTCTCCCGCAGTCTCCCCGAAACTTTCCGCGCCCGTGTGCTCGGTGTGCTCGGCTTGGTCAGTGTCGGCTTTCTTGCGTTCACGCTGTTCACGTCGAATCCTTTCCTGCGACTGCTGCCCGCGGCTGCCGATGGCGCCGATCTCAACCCCCTGCTGCAGGATTTCGCCCTGGCGATTCACCCGCCAATGCTGTATGCCGGCTATGTCGGTACGGCGGTGGCCTTCGCTTTCGCCTGTGCAGCCATGCTCGAAGGGCGTCTTGATGCCACCTGGGCCCGCTGGACCCGGCCGTGGACAACGATTGCCTGGTTGTTCCTCACCGTCGGCATCGCCCTCGGCAGCTGGTGGGCTTACTACGAGCTCGGCTGGGGCGGCTGGTGGTTCTGGGACCCCGTCGAGAATGCCTCGTTCATGCCTTGGCTGGTGGCAACGGCGCTGATCCACTCCCTGGCGGTTACCGAGAAGCGCGGCCTGTTCAAGAGCTGGACCTTGCTGCTGGCCATCATGGCGTTTTCACTCAGCTTGCTGGGCACTTTCCTGGTGCGCTCGGGTGTTCTGGTGTCGGTGCACTCGTTCGCCTCGGATCCGTCACGCGGGCTGTTCATCCTCGGCCTGCTTGGCTTCTTCATCGTCGGGTCGCTGCTGCTCTATGCCTGGCGAGCGCCACTCCTGCAGTCGAGCGCGGGGTTCGGCCTGTTCTCACGGGAATCGTTCCTGCTGCTGAACAATGTCCTGTTGGTGGTCTCGGCGGCGCTGATCTTGCTCGGAACGCTATGGCCACTGTTCATGGATGCGTTTTCGCTGGGCAAGATCAGTGTCGGTCCGCCGTACTTCAATGCCGTGTTCCTCGTCCCGGGTCTGCCACTGGTGGTCGCAATCGGTGTCGGTATGCATGCAACCTGGAAGCACTCACGGCTGACACCGCGTCCCGTCATGTTCGCGGCTATTGCCGGTGTGGCCGCCATGCTCGCCCTCGGATTGATGGCGTGGTTGTCGCATTACACAGTGCTGACACTGCTCGGCTTCATGACCGGCCTCTTCGTCATCGGTGCCTCCCTGCTGGAGCCATGGCAACGTTGGCGCGCCGGCCATTCCCTGCCGCCCGCAGTGCTCGGCATGGTGATTGCCAATATCGGCGTCGGCATGTTCACGGTAGGCGTCACCGGTGTGGAATCCTCCAAAGTGGAGCGGGATGTGGCCCTCGGGGTCGGGGACTCCACGGAAGTCGCGGGATATCGCTTTACCCTGACGAGCCTGAAGCCGGTCCAGGGGCCCAATTACAACGCCACGGAGGGGGAGGTGGTCGTGACGCGTGATGGCGAGCAGGTGGCGACCCTTCGCCCGCAAAAGCG
>JBJTPC010000514.1:0-5383 GCA_046074905.1 Gammaproteobacteria bacterium | reverse complement strand
CGACCGCCAGCAGCAGGGACGGCCACCTGCCGGTGCCGATGACTACGTGGCCGGCAAGACCGTGGCCTGCACCCCGGGCCGCGTGGTGCTGCGGAACGCGCTCGTGGAACTGATCCAGTACTCGCCCACCACGCCCACCGTGCATGCCGCCCCGGTGTTCATCGTGCCGGCGTGGATCATGAAGTACTACATCCTCGACCTCTCGCCGCATAACTCGCTGGTGCGCTGGCTGGTGGCGCAGGGCCATACGGTGTTCTGCCTGTCGTGGAAAAACCCCACGCCGGCAGACCGCGAACTCGGCATGGACGACTACGTGCGCCTCGGCATCGAGGAACCCCTGGCCGCGGTGTGCTCGATCGTGCCGGACGTGCCCGTGCAGACCGTCGGCTACTGCATCGGCGGCACCTTGCTCGCCATCGGCGCTGCGCTGCTGGCGGGCCGCGGCGACATGCGCATAGGCAGCCTGACGCTCTTCGCCGCACAGACGGATTTCAGCGAGCCGGGCGAGCTGTCGCTGTTCATCAGACCCGGCCAGCTGGCCGTGCTGGAAGCGATGATGGCCCAGCGTGGCGTGCTGGAAAGCCACCAGATGGCAGCCGCCTTCCAGTGGCTGCGACCGCAGGACCTCATCTTCCAGCCGGCGGTGAACACCTACCTGCGCGGCCAGCGCGAGCCGATGGTCGACCTGATGGCGTGGAACGCGGACGGCACCCGCATGCCGGCGCGGATGCATGGCGAATACCTGCGCCGCCTGTACCTCGAGAACCAGCTGGCGAACGACCGCTATACGGTGGGTGACCAGGTACTGCATCTGGCGGACATCCGCGTGCCGGCCTTCCTGGTGGGCACGGAAGCCGACCACGTGGCGCCGTGGCGCAGCGTGTACAAGGCGGACCGCCTGCTGGGCAGCGAGTCCGTGACGTTCCTGCTCACCAGCGCGGGCCACAACGGTGGCATCGTCAGCGGTCCGGTGAACCCGAAGCGTCGCCATCGCGCGCGAACCCGCACCGTGGACGAGTCCCGCCTGACGCCGGAGGAATGGCTGGCGCAGGTGCCGGTGCAGGCAGGCAGTTGGTGGCCGCACTGGGAGCATTGGCTGGCAGCGCACGGCGGGGCGATGGTAAAGCCGCCGAAGATGGGCAGTGCGGACTATCCGGTGGTGGCGGACGCGCCGGGCCACTACGTCCACGCTCGCTAACGCTTCATCCCCAGCACGCCGTCGCCGTTCATCTGCGTGGCAAAGCCTGAGCGCTGCAGGCGCTTCGCCACTTCATTCGGCACATCGCGGCCGCTGGTGAGCTTGTTGGGCGTGCCCGTGTAGTGGAACAACCGGCCGCCGCGGGCCAGCACGCGCGACAGTTCGTCGTAGAAGGCCTGCGAATACAGTTCCCCGGCTATGCCGAATCGCGGCGGGTCATGCAGGATCGCGCCGAAGGCTCCAGGGGGGAACGACACCATCGCCGCCGTCACGTCCGCCTGGCGCAAGTCCAGCGCACCGCCAGCCACGGGCGACCAGGGATTCAACGAGCGCAGCCAGAACACGTCGGGGTTCTTTTCGAACGATACGATGCGGCTCGCGCCGGCGTCCAGGCAGGCCGCCGCAAAATAGCCGAGTCCGCCGCAGGTATCGAGTACCTCCCGCCCGGCCGGCTGCACCAGCGACACCTTGCGCACGGCATCGTCCCAGGGCGACACCTTGGCGGTGGGCAGCATCTTGATGCCGTCGATCTCGAAGGTGGGCGCACCCCATGCGGTGGCCACCAGTTTCACGAGCGGCGGCCCGAAGCGCGCGATGGGTTCCCAGCCATCCGCGGTGTAGTGGTAGATGCTGCGGTCTTTCGGTCGCTCCGGCAGCGGATAACGCGTCCCCTGCCAGGCGAAGGCATCGCGGTCGGGAGTGACCGACACGAGACTGCGACCGAGATCCAGCGAGCACTGCACCACGGCCGCACCGCTTGCGGCCGCAGCACGGATGCGCGCGATGACTTCCAGCGTCAGGAGGGGGCCCATGAACGCTAGGGTACCCCGTCGGCCCGGCCCGGACCGCCCGGACCGGCCTGAGACAGTGCGAGCCCGGGTGCCGTCTTTACTTGCCGTCCACCGAGAAAGCGAGCAGCAGATTGCCCGGCATGTGGAAGTACAGGCCGTAACCCGAGTTCACGTACACCATCCCGTCGTAGACCACGGGACCACCACCGCCCATCGAGCCACCCCGACCCTTCACGCCGCTGATGCCGGTGACCTCGTCGGTGGTGTCGTACTCCCACACCACCTTGCCGCTGGCCGCGTCATAGCCACGCAGGCGCCCATCCATGTGACCGCCGAACACCACGCCGTCGATGACGGCAATGGACGCGAGAATGCCGCGATCGCAGAGGTCGCGGCCCCGGCAGGCGTCATCGGCGATGTTGCGCCAGAGGATCTCGCCGGTGGTCGGTACCAGGGCGTTCAGGCCGGGCTGAATCTCGCCCTCGTAGGTCTTGCCGTCGCGCGAGTCCGCCATGTCGGAGATCGGCACATACAGGCGATTGCCGTCATGCGCCATGCCGAACTGCACGCCACCCTGGATGCTGCCGCGACCAAGCTTGCGCTTCCACAGCGTCTTCTCGGGATGATCCGGGTCAATCGCCACCACGGTGCCATCCTTCAGGCCGACCGTGACCAGGTCCTTGCCGCCCGCAGTCAGCAACAGGGTGCCCGCGCCGATATCGAGATCCGGACCCTCGGGCTCGGGGCAATTCGCGTTCTTGAGCATGCAGGCAACGTTCCAGGCGTCGTTCTCGACCACCTGGTGGATCCACTTGCGCTGGCCGGTCTTGAGGTCGAAGGCAACGATCGCGTCGGAGGAGCGGTCCGCCGGCGCGCTGTAGGCGTTGCCGGTTCCGACGTAGATCAGCCCGCGCTTCAGGTCGAGCGTGGGCGAATTCCAGATGGGCGAGCCCGACGGCGCGAAGCGACGCACGCCGGCCCGGGTCATCCCGGTATGCCGCGCAGGCTCGAGGATGGTGTAGCTCTTCCAGAGCACCTCGCCCGTATGGGCACGCACGGCCACGACGGAACCGCGGAAGGTGCAGCACTCGTACGCGGGATCGGTGGACGCCTCTTCCAGCGAGGAAACGGGGATGTACATCACGCCATCGTGCAGCACCGGCGCACCGGTGATGGTCGCCGCCGGATGGTCGTCCGCCTTCAGCTTCCACAACAACTTGCCGGCCTCGATGTCGTAAGCGTAAACGCGGCCATTGAGGTCCCCGAATACCGCAACGCGGTGCTGCTCCGGACCCACGGTCCCCACCAGGACCGGCGTGCGGACCTCGGCGCTGGCACGGTAAGTCCAGTGGCGGCAACCGGTCTTGGCATCCAGCGCGTAGACCGTGCCGTCCTGGCTGCCGACGTAGAGCACCCCGTTGTCGAAGGTCGGGCGGGAACGGGCACGGAATGTCCCGCCGGGATAGGCCAGCGCCCACTTGAGCTTGAGCCGCGGCACATCGGCCGCGGCCAGCCGTGCGATGTCCGCCGGGATGTAGTGCTCGTTGCGTGGCCCGAAACCCCAACCCATCAGGCGGGGGCCCGTGCCGGATGTTTCCGCAGTGCACTGCGGTGGCATCGGAATCTGCCGGTTGAGATCAAGCTTCTCGCCCGTGAGGTACTCGGCGACCGCCTGCTTCTGCTCGAGGGTCAGGCCCGCCGATTGCGGCTGCATGATGCCGTTGGTGAGCGCATCGTAGATGGCGTCCGTGGCCATCAACGAAACGAAGGTCTTGTTGGGCGCCTTGGCGACCTGACCCTCGTGGCAGGCCATGCAGCGCTCGCGATAGACCTTGGCGCCCGGCAGTGTCTCGCGGTCGACCTGCGCCTTGGCCTCCATGCTGGCCCGGAAGGCCTCGGCCTTGATGCGTTCCGCCTCCGGGTCTTCCGGTGGCGGGACCGCCTGTGCGGGGGGAACCGCGAGAGCCAGCAGCAGCAGCAGGGCGGACAACTTGCGCATGGGAAGCACTCCTCAGGTTCAACCGAGACCCAACTCCTCGACCAGCGCGGTGCGCAGGCGGAACTTCTGGATCTTGCTCGAGCTCATCGGCCACTCGCGCGTGAAGCGCACATGGCGCGGCACCTTGAATCCGGCGACTTCCTTGCGGCAGAACTCGATGAGTTCCTTGTCCGTCACCGCTGCGTCGGGTTCCAGCTCGACGAATGCCGCCGGCACTTCCACGTACTTCTCGTCGGGGATCCCCACCACCTGCGCCAGCTTCACCGCAGGGTGGCGCTGCAGCACGGCCTCGATCTCGGCGGCGGCCACGTTCTCGCCACCCACCTTCAGCATGTCCTTGAAGCGGCCATGGAAGAGGATGGTGCCGTTGTGATCGAGCGAGCCGATGTCACCGGTATGGAACCAGCCCTCGGCATCCAGTGCCTGGGCAGTCTTCTCCGCATCGCGATAGTAGCCCTCGAACAGGTTGTACCCGCGCACCAGCACTTCGCCACGCAGGCCCGTGGCGACATCCTGCTTCGTTTCGGGATCGACGATGCGGATTTCCTGGCCCGGCAGGGGCCGGCCGAGGCGCGTGATGCGCAGCTGCTCGGGCTCGTCCCAGGCGCCGGTGCACACGGTGCCCGCAGCTTCGGTCATGCCGAAACTGCCCACCTGCAGGGCGTTCGGCATCGCCGCCATGATCGGCGCGGCGACACCCGGCGGCTGTACCGCGAAGTTGCTGTTCATCAGGCGGATGCGCGAGAGGTCGCACTTCTTGAAGTCGGGGTGGTACACCAGGCCCTGGATCAGCGTGACGAAACTCGGGTAGGTGGCCGTCACCTTGTATTTCTCGAGCATCTTCAGCGCCACGCCCGGATCGAAGTGACCCATCGTCAGGTAGGCGCCGCCCACGTCGAAGATGGCCAGCATCGGCAGCACCGCCGCGATGTGGAACATCGGCAGCGGCGACCAGAAGCGGTCCTTGTTCGTCAGGCGGTAGCGGACGCTGCCCAGCGTCATGCTGTTGCGCACCTGCGCCTCGTGCGTGATCAGGCAGCCCTTGGGGTTGGCCGTGGTACCCGAGGTGTAGAGCATCAGCGCGTGGTCGCGCAGGCGCACCTTCAGTCGCGCACGGTGCACGTCGAGCACGTTCACCTTGCGGCCCAGCGCGGTGAACTCCTTGCCGGTGACGAAGCCGGCCGGCTTGGCCTTGCCGAGCACCACGATGTTGCGCAGGCGCGGCGCGGCGGGCAGCGAGAGGCGGAGCGGGTCCTTGGCCTTGGCCAGGCCCGGCAGCGCCCCGTTCAGGCGCTCCACGAAGTCGACATGGTCGGCGACGGCATCGGTGGTGACGACCGTGACGAGGTCACCGTTCTCGATCACGTAGGCCAGCTCGCTGCTCTTGTAGCGGGC
>JBJTPC010000513.1:0-6348 GCA_046074905.1 Gammaproteobacteria bacterium | reverse complement strand
CGTCGCCGCTGCCCGCCGCGCCGGATAAAGCGTCGCCAGCCAGGTGAGGGTGAAGGCTGCCACGGCAATCACGAGCACGTCCAGCCCGCGGGGTTCGGAGGGAATCAGGGTCTCGTAATAGACCGCCGCATCGAACACCTGGAAGCCGAAGGCGCGCTCGAGCCAGGGAACCACCGTCTCCACATTGAAGGCCAGCAGCAGGCCGAGCACGATGCCGAGTGCGGCCCCGACCCAACCGATGATCAGCCCCTGGACCACGAACACCTTGAGCACATCGCCTGGCGCCAGGCCGAGCGTGCGCAGGATCGCGATGTCGGTGCGCTTGGCGCGGACCACCATCACCAGCATCGCGACGATGTTGAAGGCGGCGATTCCCACCACGAGCAGCAGGATGGCCGTGACCATCAACTTCTCGACCCGGATGGCGTGGAAGTAGGCGGCATTGTCATCGGTCCAGTCGCGAACGGCGATGCCCGGTCCCGCGACAACGGCAAGGCGACCACGCAGCGACCGGGCTTGCAAGGGGTCCGGCAAGGAAAGCCGCAAACCGGCCGGTCGAACGCTGCCCTCGCCGCCCGCCAATCCCCAGGCATCCTGCAGGTGTACCAGGGCGAGGCCCGCATCGTGATCGGCCACGCCGGCCTCGAACAACCCGGCGACCGTAAAGGTACGCAACTGCGGCATGAACTCGAGCCCGGGGCCCAGCGTGCCCGGGACCAGCACCGTCACCGTGCCGCCCACCTGCACCCCAAGTTGATCGGCGAGGGAGACACCGAGGACGATGCGATCAAGCCACGGCTGCAGCGTGTCGAGTTGCCCGGCCACCATGCTCCGCGCGGCTGCGGAGACCGTGGCCTCGCGGCCCGGGTCGATGCCACGGACCAACGCACCGGTCATCTCTGCGCCGTGCGACAGCAGGCCCTGCTGCTCGAGGTAGGGCGCCGAGCCCCGCACCGGCAGACCGGATTGTCGCAAGCGCTCCACCACCGGTGCCCACTGCTCGACCGTCCATGCCGATGGACCCGTCGCCGCGGTCAGCGTGACCGGCGCGCCCATCGACAACAAGCGGCCCCGCAACTCGCTCTCGAAACCGTTCATCACCGAGAGGATCACGATGAGGGCCGCCACGCCGACGCAGACGCCGGCGAGCGACAGCCAGCTGCTGAACGACACGAAGAATCCGGCATCGCGCGAGCGCACGTAGCGCAGGCCGATGGCGACCGGCAGGAAACGGGAATGCATTTGGCTATTGTGCGGGACGCTGGCGCGCAGGCAAAGCGCGGCGGCGGCGCCACCACCAGGCGCCGATCGCGAGGAGCAGCAGCAATCCCCAGGGCCATTGCCGGCGAAGCGCCGGCCAATAGACGTTGTGCAGGGCGTTGCTCATGACCTGCTGGGTGGGCCGGTAGTCCACCGGCATCGGCAGCACGTTGTTGCGGCGCACGTACTCGCCGTAGTCGGCCAGCATGGCCGCGAATCGCGCCGGCTCGATCGTGGCCAGATCCCGGGTCTCGCCGATGTCGGTGGCAAGGTCGTAGAGATGCCATTGGCCATCCCCGGCCGGCGGCAGCAAGCGCACCAGCTTGTAGGTGCCCTTGTAGAGCGCGGCGTTGCCCGACAACTCGAAGCCCACGGGCTCCTCGGGGCCGTAAACGGCCGGTCGTGCCCCCTGCAGGAGGGGCAGCAGGCTGCGACCGACGACCGGCTCGACCGACTGGCCGTCCCAGACTGCCACCGACGCCGGCAACCCGGCCATTTCGAGCAGGGTCGGGGCCAAGTCCACCACTCGCGTGAAGGTCGTGTGGATTGCTCCCCCCCGTTGTCCGGGCGCACCGGCAATGATCAGCGGGACCCGCACACCGCCCTCGCCGGCGTAGAACTTGTAGCCATAAAGCGGGCCGGCGGCGGCAGTTGCCCACCCCGGACCAATCACGCCGTAGGTGCCTTTCTCTCCCAACCGCTCGGCATCGCGGGAGTACTGGGTCTCCAGCCACAATCGTCCCGGCAACGTGTCGTAGGGGTCCGAGCCCTCGGGGCCGTTGTCCGAGAGGAAAACGAACACCGTCCGCTCGAGTTCTCCGGCCTCGCGGAGATACTCGATTAACCGGCCGACATGGAAATCCATGGCCTCGGCCATGCCGGCGTAGACCTCCATGTTGCGCGCCGCGAAAGCGCGTTCCTCGGGGTCAAGCGAGTCCCAATCCGGCGTCCCGGGAATCTCGGCGACGCGTGGCGGGGCCGGGAGCAGGCCTGCGGCCACCGCCCGAGCAATCCGTTCGCGGCGCAATGCCTCCCACCCGGAGTCATAGCGCCCGCGGTAACGCTCGCGAAACGTGCGCGGAGCCTGTACCGGCAAGTGGTTGGCCTGGAATCCCACGTAGGCGAAAAATGGCTGGCGTTGCCGCGGCGCCGGCCTCGCTGCGCCCGCGGGCATGACCTCGCGACCTTCCTCGCGGAGGTAATCCAGGAGGCGATCGACGAAAAAGGCGGAGGAGTAGAACTCCGCCGGCATGCGCGCGCGGCGACCGTCCTCGTACCAGTTCACCTGATCGGTCAGCCCGAGATAGCGCTGCGCGGTCTCCCAGTTGTCCGAGCCACTGTCCGCCTGGATGAGCGAACGGTGGAAACCGCGGGCCGGCGGCAAGTTGTGGGGCTCGTGTCCCACATGCCATTTGCCGGTGGCGTAGGTTCGGTAGCCCGCCGCTTGCAGTCGGCTGGCCACCGTGACCACGTTGCGATCCAGCACCGTGAGATATCCCGGTTGGCCGAAATGCTCGCGCGGGATGGTCTCGCGCATGTTGCCGACCCCGTTGCGGTGGTGGTCGACACCGGTGAGCAGCATCGCACGCGTCGGTGAACAGGACGCCGCCACATGGAAGTTGCTGAAGCGCGCACCACGGCGTGCCAGCGCATCGAGATGGGGCGTGGCAATCTCGCTGCCGAAGGCGCCGATATCGGTGTAGCCGATGTCATCGGCCACCAGCACCACGAAATTCGGGCGCTCCATCGGCGTCGATGCCGCAGCCGCAGGCGAACCTGCCGCCGGACTCGCGACCGCCGCCGCAACGCCGCACGCGCCGGAGGCAAAGCCGAGCCCCACCGCTGCGAGACCGGCAATCCATCGCGCCGGCATCATGCGGCCTCCGGGGCTGAGACGCGCAGGCCATGCCGCGCGAGCGGCGGGAACCGCAACTCCAGCGCCAGCGCGCCGCCTTGCGCCTGGAACCACTCGCGGATGCGGCCCTGCGCCGACACCGGCTGCGCGTCGAGCCAGCGCTGCGCGCGTTGCAGCATCCATAGTACGTAGGGAAACGCCGCGCGCCGGAACGGCCGGCCGGCCATGGGGAACTCGACCAGATCCATGCCGCGCGGCCAGCGCTGCCCGGGCGCAGGCGGTCGTGTCGCGTTGTTCATCACCTGCGCCGTGCCGGCACACCATGGCAGGAACTCGCCAAACACCGCCGCCAGGATAGGCTGCAGCGTGGGCGCGACCTCGCCGTCCGGCAGGAAACCACCGCTCGGCAAGACGTCGAAGCGCATGCGCTCGATCCACCCACGCAGTGCCGGATGCGGTGCCACGAGGTGGTCACGCGGCCAGGGGTCCCGCGCCAGGTGCCCGCGGAAGGTACCGACGAGGGCGAAGTCCGCACGCGTCGGCAGACCGCCCAACAGGAAATCCTGCGTCGCGCAATGCCGATCCAGCAGGCCCAGCATGCCCCGCGTCCAGTCCTCGATCTGCGCGTACTGCGCGGGAATGATGCCCACCCCGGCGAGATAGCCATGCATTGCCCGCCGTGCATGCCCGGCCGCCAGGTCTTGCAGGAAGCGTGGCGCCCAGGGCAGCAGTGCACTGCCCGCCTCACGGCGGAACAAGTCCCAGTTCTCGGTCGGATAATTCCACCGCGTGTGCATCGCCATGGGAATCCACCACTCGTCCGCCCAGGCCTCGAGCACCAGGTCCAGCACCTGGTGGATGGGACCCGGGGGTCGGATGGACGGCTCGGGAAATCGCTCCTCCAGCCGATCGATGATGACGCTGGTGTCCTGCAGCCACTCCCCTTCGGGCGTGACCACGATGGGCATGACCGCCGCGCCGGTCCGCCGGGGCGCCTCCCGGGCGAACTCGCGCAGGCTCATCGGGCGTTCGACGAACGGGATCCGTTTATAGAGCAGATGGCTGCGGGACTTGCCGGTGAAGTAGGACAACTCCCAGCCCAGCAGCAGGTAAGGTTTCGTCATCGAAGCGCCGTATCCGCGGTTAGACTGTCGTGGCAATCCGCACTATCGTCCGCCACCTTGCCGGGCATGGCAAGTCGCGGCGCGCAGGGAAAAACGCCATGGATCTGTCGTTGCCGCCGACACCCGCCAGGGTTTTCCGCACCCCCGAGGAGCGCTTCCGCAATCTCCCCGACTTCCCGTACGAGCCGCATTACCGCGAAGTCGGCGGGCTGCGCATCGCCCATCTCGATGAGGGCCCACGGACCGCCGCGCCAGTCCTGCTGCTGCACGGCGAGCCCACCTGGTCTTTCCTGTACCGGCACATGATTCCCGGTCTGGTGGCTGCGGGGCATCGGGTGATTGTCCCCGACCAGGTCGGCTGCGGCCGCTCCGACAAGCCGGCGCGGCAGTCGGACTACAGCTATGCCCGTCATGTCGCCTGGATGGGCAGCTGGCTACGCGAGGTCGACCTGCACGGCATCACCCTGTTCTGCCAGGACTGGGGCTCGCTGATCGGGTTGCGCCTCGCCGCCGGGGACCCGGAGCGTTTTTCACGCATCGTCCTGGCCAATGGCGGGCTGCCGACGGGTGAGGGTCGGGTTCCCGGCGCCTTCCGGGCGTGGCGAGCCTTCGCGCGCTGGAGTCCCTGGTTCCCCATCGGCCGCATCGTCGCCAGTGGCTGCGTCCGTCAGCTCGCGCCGACCGAGCGCGCTGCCTACGACGCGCCCTTCCCGCGTCGCGCCCACACGGCCGCCGTACGCAGTTTCCCCGGATTCGTGCCGATCTCCCCGCGCGACCCCGAGTGCGCGGCCAACCGGGCGGCGTGGCGGGTGCTGGAACACTGGCACAAGCCCTTCCTGACCTTGTTCGGCAGCCGCGACCCCATCACCCGGGGACTCGATCGCCACTTCCAGCAACGGGTCCCGGGGGCCGCAGGGCAGCCCCATGAGGTGTTGCGTCGGTGCGGGCACTTCATCCAGGAAGATGCCGGCCCCGAACTGGCCCGACGCATCGACGCGTTCATTCGCGCCACGCCGGTCGATATCCGGGAGGTGTGCCGTTGAGCCGCCTGCGCGTCCTGGTGGCCCAGGCGGTGACCAGCCAGCGCCTGCTCGGTCTCCGTCGGCAGTGGCATCGGCGGTGCGGTGATGCCGACCTGCACTATTTCCATGAAGCGGGTGATCCCTACAGCCTGCTGACGGCCAGCCTCCTGCCCCGCTTGCGCGAGCACTACGCCGTGCAGCTCCATGAGCATGCGGTCCCGCCGCCGCCGGCGCGGCTCGCCCCGGATCGCGAGCGGCTATTCGACTGGGCGTGGCGTGATGCGGAAAACTGGCGGCAGCTCACCGGCTGTCTGCCGGAACCACTCGTGGCGCCGGCGCCGGGGGATCGCCTACCCCCTGCGCCGACGCCTGCGGAACAGGCCGGCGAGCAGCTGCGCGCCGCGAAGGGAGGGTTCCTGGGAGCAAGTTTCTGGTTTCGCGGTGAATGGTTCTGGGGATTGGACCGCCTGCCCCTGCTGCTGCGGCAACTCGAGGACGCAGGACTGGCCCGTGCCGAGGGCTGGCGGAATTTCCCGCAGCGACCGCGCGCGGCGGACACACCCGTCTCGTGCGCACTGCAGGCGTCACCCCCGGACCGCAACACCGCACCTCCCGTCCTCGAGTTCTGGTGCTCGTTGCGCAGCCCGTACACGTATCTCGCGGTCCCCCGGGTGCGGGCCTGGGCCGCGGCGGGCCTGGCCGAAATCCGGTTACGCCCGCTGCTCCCGATGGTGATGCGCGGACTGCCGGTGCCCTGGGTCAAGCGCCGCTACATCCTGCGCGATGCAAAACGCGAGGCGTTGGATCTCGGACTGCCCTTCGGCCGCATCGCCGATCCGGTGGGCCGACCCACGGAGCGTGGCTTGGCCGTCCTCCATCATGTCGCGATGGCGCGGGGCACGCTGGCGGCGCTCGCCTTCCTCGATTCCTTTCTGCGGGGCGTCTTCGCCGAGGGTATCGATGCCGGATCGGCGCGCGGCTTGCAGCGCATCGCCGAGCGCTCCGGGGTCGATCCCGCCGAGATTCCATTGGCCCTGCGGGATGACACCTGGCGTGACCGCGTGACCGAACACCGCCAGGCCTTGCT
>JBJTPC010000512.1:0-5192 GCA_046074905.1 Gammaproteobacteria bacterium | reverse complement strand
TGCTCGTTGTCCCGTTACCCTCCGGGCGAGGGCAGCCCTTGCATTGCAGCATTTATTGCTGGTGGGCCAGGTCCTCATCGGGAACTCTGGGCATGGCGGCACCCGCCATGCCCGGCAGGCCAGCCAGCCAGGGCAGAACCCACACCACCCAGGCGCGGGTCCGTTGGCTGCGGCGGGGACTGGGCAGTGGCATCACTTCGTCCCCAGCGTCGCATGCAACGCGGCGACCTGCTGGGCACTGAGCCCGGCATCAGCGGCGCGAACCGCAGCCACCTCTTCAGGCGTGAATGCCTGGAAACCGTCGCCCACCCGGGCAATGTCCCTGGCCACATGGTTGAGCACCCCGGCCACGCCGGCATCATCCAGCGACTGCGCCGGCATCACCGAGAAGTACTGCTTGCCATCGACCGTCAACGGACCGATGACACCCTTCAGCACCACCAGCACCAGATACCGCCGTCCGCCGGGCGAGATGACCTGGCGCCTGAAGTCGGCCGAGGCAAGTGGCGGATAGGTTCCCGGTACACCGGCGCCGCTGGGGAGATGGCAGGCGGCACACTGCCGGTAGAGCGTCGGTCCGTCTGCAGCCAGGGCGGCCCAGGGCAGGGCCGCCAAGGCGAGCAGCGGGACCCAACGGCTCATTTCGCGGCCTGCGCCACGCCGATGATGACGGCGGTCGAGCAGTTGTAGATGGTGCTCGGCGAGCCGACGCACCAGTTGATGTCGTTGTTGGCCTGCGGACGGACCATCGGTCGATCGCCCTCGTTGCGGTTGCACAGGCAGCGGCCGCAGGAAGATTTTCCGCAGCAGTCGTTGTAACTGATGATGTAGGCGCGCTTGTCCGCCGGGTTGGTGCAGGTGCCGATCCAGGTGATCGGCGACATCTCGGTTCCCGGCGGGCAGGTGCTGACCGAGCCGCCGCAGCAGCTGCACAGGAAGCCGTCGATGGCGCAGTAGCGCCCGTAGTCGCAGGCAGTCTGGTCACCCGGATCTTGCGTATTGCCCGAGGTCTGGGGCGGCAGTCCGCTGGCGCCATGGCCACCGCCCGAAGCCAGGGCCCTCGAGACAGGCAGCACCGGGAATAGCGCTGCGCCGGTGAGCGCACCCCCCAGCCAGGTGAGCAGGCTGCGGCGGGAAGTGGTGCGGGCCACGCCGCGGGTAAGCTTTTCCGCCAATCGGTCGATGCGGGCCATGGGTCAGGCTTCCTTGGAGCGGGAAGAGAGATAGTCCTGGAGCGAGGCGACGCCACGCTCCTTCGCCTCGAAGAGGCTTTCGAGATGTTCGCGGGAGTTGACGAGGCCAAGCGAAGCGACCTTGCCCTGCTCGTCGAGCAGCACCGCATAGGGCAGCTTGGCCACGCCGAGCGCACGTCCCAGCCGTTCGGAGAGAACGAAGGGAAATCCCTCGAGACCGAGCGATTTCACCATGCGCCGTTGCTCGCCCTCGTTGCCGTCGCTGGCCAGCACGGCATCCACCCAGCCACGCTCGGCGGCAGCTGCGGACTTGAAGACCGGCAGCAACGACTTGCAAACCGGGCAATCGGGCGAGACGAAAAACAGCAATTGGCTGCGACCACGCGACCCGCCGACTGCGAGTTTGCTGCCGTCGAGGGTGGTGAACTCCATGGGCGTGATCGCGTCACCGACGTTGACATGCTGGTGCAGCGTGAGCGCTCCGGCCGGTGCGATACGCTCGTGCAGCACGCCGATCTGGCGGGCCAGCGCGATCACGGCAATGCCGAGGGCGACGACGACGACCCAGAGCAGCACCTGCGAAATGAGCAATCCGCTCACGGGAATGCCGAGATGGTCAGGGGGCTGAGTGCGATGGCCCCGCCGAGCGAGCGCTCGAGCCGACCGCTCTTGGCTTCATAGACATCCAGTGCGCCATCCGCCCGGGCCACGACCAGCCGCGGTTCCGCCTGGCGGGTCACCTCGATCGACACGCCATGATTGGCGAGCGCAATGCGCTGGAGCCGGGTTCGCTTCAGCGGATCGACCACCCAGACTTCGGTGCCGCCGTCCTTGTGGCTGCCTTCGCGGCCGTTCGGGTTCATCAGCACGTAGATCCGCCCCGCGGCATCACTGCTGGCCACCTGCCAGCCGCCGGGCCGCCACTCCGGCGAGCCACCGGATGCCGTGCCCAGCGGGAAACTGCCAAGGTCCCTTGCGGTCGACCCGGAGAGGTCGAACCCGTGGACATTGCCCTTGAAGGTGATGAACCAGGAGGTGCCGCCGACCCGGGCCGGCATCATGAACATCGGGTCATGATCGAGGTCATTCACCGCCGCGGGCGTGGTGGTGGTGGCGGCGACCTGCGCTGCCTCATCCAGCGTGATCGTGCTCAGCGTGCCGTCCGCGCACAGCGTGGAGAATCCACGCTGGCCGGTCGGGTACATCATCGAGCAGCCGGGAATGGGGATGTCGTTGATGACCTTGCGCTGGTCGAGATCGACGACATAGACCGAGGCCGCGGGCGTGAACCCGTACACGAGCAGCCACTTCTCGTCGTTCACCAGCTGGAACGCGTTCTTGATCGTGACCATCTGGCCGCGCTTGTTGCCGGGCAACGGCACCTCGGCTTTCGGGGAAAGCGTGGCCGTGTCCCAGATCGTCACCACATCCGTGCGCTCGCCGCGGGTCAGGCGCGAGAAATAGGTATCGCCGGTGTAGATCTCGGGCCGCGTGCTGGACGCGATGACCGTCCCGAACTGCGGCACGGGAATCTGGCCCTTGAGATGGGTATGTTCCGCCATGACGTCGACGACGGCGGCACGACCATCGAGGATGCTGACGAAATTGAAGTCATGGACCAGTATCCAGTGGTCCGGGAACTTCGCCGGCAGCGTGGCGGTCGCCGGGATGGTCTCGAGCGGCAGCGGTGTCGGGAACTCGGCAGCGACCGCTGGCTGGGCCGTACCGGCGATGAGGGTGGCGAGCAAGACCGAAGCGCCCAGCCGGGCGAATGGAGGCTGCTTGGACATCGACTGGAACTCCCCGTCCCGGCCCCGTGCCGGTTGGCTGTACTGCACAAGCAGCCGCCGCGTTAAGATTGGACACACGTCAAACTTTAATCAAGTGTCCTAGATTCATTCTAACCAGCCGGGCGTCCTAGATTGCTATCTTGGGAGCCTTTCCCCACCCGCTCCAAGGACCGCTGCGGATGCCTTTCCGGATTCCCGACCTGCTGATCACGCCGCGGCTGCGCGGGTATGCGCGAGGCAAGGATGGCATCGAGGGGGTGCTCAAGGCGGCCTTGGCGATTCTCGTGGAGGAGGGCTACCCGGCGCTCAGCTTCCGCCGCGTTGCCGCCCGCTGCGGCATGAGTGTCGGCAACGTCAACTACTACTTCCGTACCAAGGACGACCTGGTGCGCGAACTGCTCGATGCCGTAATCAGCAGTTACGAGGTGAGCTTCATCAACATCATGCGCGAGCCCGGGGCCACGCCGGAGCAGCGGTTGGAAAAGATCGTCACCCTCATCCTCGAGGACATCGGAACCCGCAAGACCACCTGCTTCTTTCCGGAGCTATGGGCCCTGTCCAACCATGATCCGGCAGTGTTCAAGCGGATGCACGAGCTCTACCAGCGTGCGCGCGTGGTGCTCAACGAGATCATCGCCGAAGTCAATCCGGAGCTGCCCGAAGTCGAGCGCGAGACACTGGCCTTGTTCATGTCCGCCTCGATGGAGGGGATGACCATGTTCGCCGGCCATGAGAAACCGTTCCGGCCGCAGATTTCCCTGATCGAGGCCTTGGCCTGCCGCTCTTTCGTTTATCTTGTGCGTCACCTCAAGCCCGGCGAGATCAGTGCCTGGCAGCGGGCGCCGGCGCCCCTGACCCCGGCCGCTCGCGTCGAGCCGCCCGTTCCTTCGCTCCCGCCCGGAGATATATCTTGACCGCCTCATTCCTGACCGACTACGACCATGGCGTCACGGCCATTGACACCGGCTACCACCGTGCGCTGTTCGATGCTTCCCACTTGATCGTGCAGGATGGCCGGGCGGCCTTCGTCGACTGCGGTGCCAATTCCTCCATTCCCCGCCTGCTGGAGGCACTGGCTGCGAAGGGATTGTCGCGGGATTGCGTCGACTACCTCTTCCTGACGCATATCCATCTCGACCACGCCGGTGGCGCCGGCTTGCTGGCCCGCGAGTTGCCGGGGATGCAGGTGGTGGTGCATCCGCGGGGTGCCGCGCATCTGGCCGCGCCCGAAAAGCTCGTCGCCGGGGTCATGGCGGTCTACGGCGAGGACTACTACCGGGAACAGTACGGTGAGTTGCTGCCGATCCCGACCGATCGCCTCATCGCGACCACGGATGGGCAGCGGCTGTCGTTGGCTGGCCGCGAACTCGAGTTCCTGCACACGCCGGGGCATGCCGGCCATCATCACTGCATCGTCGATGCCGCCAGTCGTGGCGTGTTCACGGGCGACACTTTCGGTCTGTCCTACCGCGACTTCGATGTCGACGGTCGGCCGTTCGTGATGGCAACCACCACGCCGGTGCAGTTCGACCCGGCGGCGATGAAGGCGAGCCTGGCGCGTATCGTCGCCGCCGAACCGGACTGGCTCTATCTCACCCACTACGGTCGCGTCGGCGAGGTGCCCCGCCTGCACCGCGAACTTGCCGCCGACGTGGATGCGCTGTGTGCGTGCATGCGGGAAGCCGCAGCGGCAGAACCAGCCGGCCCGACACGGACCGCACTGCTGCAGCAGAAGCTGCTCGATCACCTGCATGCCCGCCTCGATGCGCATGGCGATCGCACGTCGCGTGCAGCCCGCGAGACCATCCTGCTGATGGATATCCAGCTGAACGCACAGGGCCTCGAGATCTGGTTCGAGCGCCAGGCCCGCCACTGAGTCCCCGCCGAGTTCTCTCCGGAGCCTGCCGCCGATGAAGACCCCGTTCCGTGCCTTTCGCATCCATCTCGTCGACCGGCGCATCGAGGCTCGCTTCGAGGACCTGACCCTGGACGATCTCACTCCCGGCGAGGTGGTCATCCGCGTCCAGTGGAGCGACATCAACTACAAGGATGCGCTGGCCGCGACCGGTGCCGGACGAATCCTGCGCAAGTATCCCCTGGTCGGTGGCATCGATCTGGCCGGAACGGTGGTCTCTTCCACCGACGCCCGCTGGCATGCGGGGGATGAAGTCCTCGTGACTGGCTGCGACCTGTCCGAGACCCTCGACGG
>JBJTPC010000511.1:0-2660 GCA_046074905.1 Gammaproteobacteria bacterium | reverse complement strand
CGGGCCTGAGGTGATTGAACAGGCCACGGCCGCCGTCTTCCTTTGGCTGCGCCAACGGCGAGTGGCCCGCGTGGGTCTGGGCCTGTTCGGGACGGGCAGCGGCATGGCACGCCGCACCGCACTGATCGCGCAGCTTCGCGGCATGGGCCGTGGCGCCTGGCCGGCGAGCGTTTGCTGGCTCACCCGCCACCGGCAACGGGCAGCGTGGTTGCGCCGTCAACTCGGCCTGTCCACGCCCGGTGAAGCCGGTCCGCACCGACGCCAGGATCGCGGACACCCCCTGCCCGACTATCTTCTGGTGCGTCAGGAGCAGGAGGGTCGGCGCACCGTCCTGCGCGCCACCCTGCTGCGGGGCCAGACCAAGGCTGCCTTGCCGACCGGCTGCCGACCGCTCGAAGCCCGGCTCCAGACGCAGGTGTTCGCACCGCTCGCCGGCGGCGCGGGGACGGCCGGTATCGAGGCTGCCGGCCGGGCCCTGGCAGCGCTGCTGCCGGAACCGGTCACCACGGCCCTCGCCAACGCGGGCAGCCTGCCGCTGGTGGTGGTGCATGACCTCGCCGCCAGTCGCTGGCCCTGGGAAACCCTCACCCTCGGTCCGGCCCAGCACCGCCCGGCCCTGGTGGGCGGTCTCTCGCGTCATCTGGAATCACCCGCGCTCGACGCCGCCCGCTGGCAACGGCTGCGACCGACGACGCAGCCCGTGCCGGTCTTGCTGGTCGCCAATCCGACCGAAGACCTCGCGGGTGCGGAAGAGGAAGGCGAGCGACTCGCCGCTCTCTGGTCCGGCGACCCACGACTGGCCTTGACCATCTTGCGCGGCCGCGAAGCGACGCGGTCACGCGTGCTGGAAGCCCTGCGCAGCGGTCGATTCGACCTGGTGCATTACGCCGGCCATGCGCTGTTCGACGAGGTCCGACCGGGGGACAGCGGCCTGCTGTGCGCACGGCGCGAGCGACTGCGCGGGAGCGATCTCGCCGGTCTTGCCTTGCCCCCACGGTTGCTCCTCGCCAATGCCTGCGAGAGCGGGCGGGTGCGTCGAGCCGGCGACGGCTTGCGTCGGGCCGCGCTGTCCGCCGGACTCGCCGAGGCTTTTCTCGGTGCGGGCATCGCGCACTACCTCGGCACGTGGTGGCAGGTGACCGATGGGCCGGCCGCACGGTTCGCCACGGTGTTCCATGCCCGCCTGCTCGCAGGCGACAGTTGCGGTGCGGCAGTCCTGGCCGCGCGGCGCGGGGTCCAGAAGGCGGGCAGCGCCGACTGGGCAGACTATCTGCACTACGGTGACCCGGCCACGGTGCTCCTGCCGCGCTGACGCTTACCAACCACGCGCATCGAAACGGAACTCGGCGCGGCAGCCGTCACGCACCGAGATGCCACGACGATCGAACGTCCAGGTATCGCCATAGCGGCAAGGCGCACGCGACAACTGCTTGGTGAGCACCACGTTGCCGCGGACCGGCGCCGGGCAGAACACGGTGCGGCCACGCTCGCTCTCGCACCGCAGGCCGGCACGGGTACTGCCGCCCCAGCCGCCCCCCCGGCGATCATCGCGCCAGTCGTCATCGCGCCCGTCACGATGGCCATCGCGGTAGCCGCCGCCGGCCAACCGCGGCGTGTAACTGAACTCGCCGCGGCAACCACGATCGACCCAGATGCCGGCGGATGACCAGCCCCAGGTCCGACCCTCGACACAGTCGGCACGCGAGCGTTCGCGAATCAACCGGACATTGCCGCGCACCGCAACCTGGCACAGTTGGTAGCGTCCATTGGGTGACTCGCACGCAATGCGCTCGTCACGCCCCCAGTCATCGCGACCGCCGCGGCCCCGTTCGTCCGCGGCAGCGGGAGCGGCCAGCAAGGCCACCGGCAAGGACAGGCACAGCAGGGAGCGGGCGGCGAGGCGGGTGAGGCGGCAGCGGAAAGCGTTCATGGCAGTGTTCCTCCTGGCGAGAAAGACTACCGCCCGGGTCCTGAACCGCCCCTGAATGGGTGTCAACGCGTCCGCAAGGTGGCCAGCGGCGAGACCGTGACCACCGAGCGCGTGGCCAACCAACCCGCCAAGCCGACGAGCCCGGCACCGCCAAGCAATCCCCCGGCCCACAGCAGGGGATCGAAGCGATAGGCGAGGTTGAACCAATGGCTCGCCGCATACCAACCGGCCAGGGCGGCGGCGGAACTCGCCAGCACGCCGGACAGCAGCCCCAGCGTCGTGTACTCCGCCAGCAGACCCCGGCGTACCACTGCACGCGAGGCACCCAAGGTACGCAGCATCGCGCTTTCGAAGCGCCGCTCGTCGCGGGTGCTCTGCACCGCGGCCGCCAGCACCATCACCCCGGCTGCCAACGTGAACAGGAAGACGCCCTGCACCGCGCTGCTGGCACGTTCCGCCACCTGCCGCACCTGAGTGAGGACGGCATCGACATCGAATACGGAGACACCCGGAAAACGCCGGACCCATTCCGGCAGGCTGCGGCGCTGTTGCGCGTCGAGATGGACGCTGGTCATGTAAGTACCGGCAGCTCCCTCGAGGCTGCCCGGCGACACCAGCACGAAAAAGTTCGGACGGAAGCCATCCCATTGGACCTTGCGCAGGCTCGCCACGCGGGCCTCCATCGGCTCGCCTGCGACATCGAAGACCAGCCGGTCACCGAGACCCACGC
>JBJTPC010000510.1:0-3557 GCA_046074905.1 Gammaproteobacteria bacterium | reverse complement strand
CGCGCCCTGCTCGATACCGGCAAGACGGTCGAGGCCTTGGCGCTGATCGAGCGGCTGGAACTGCCGGCTGCACAGGAGCCGGAGCGTCAGGTGTTGCGCACGGCAGCCCTCGTGCAGGCCGGCAAGCTCGATGACGCCCGTACCGCAATGCGCACGCTGGCAGCCAACCGGCCGTCGGACCCGGATGCGCAGTGGCTTGCCGCCCGCGGCTTCGTGCTCGCCGGCGACCCGGCGGGTGCGCGCGATGCCCTGCGCCGTGTCACCACGCTCACCCCGAAGGATGCCGCCGCCTTCACGGCCCTCGGCCTGCTGGAGGTCGCCGCCGGTGATCTCGCCGGTGCCGAGCGTACCTTGCAGCAATCGCTGGCCCTTGCGCCCCGCAAGCCGCAGGCGCTGTTCGCAAGGGCTCATCTGGCGGTATTGCGCGATGATGCCGCGGCAGCCACCACCCTGCTGGAACAGGTGGTCTTGGCCGCGCCGCAAGCACTGGCCCCTCGTCTCGCCCTGGTCCGTCTGGCACTCGCCCAGCGCGATGTCGCGCTGGCGGGCAAGCGCTTGAAAGAGTTGCGCGAGGTGGCGCCGGCCAATGCGGTGGCGGTCGATCTCCTGGAGGCGCGCTGGACCGCGCTGAAGGGCGACGATCGAGCCGCCCTGGTTGCCTGGCAACGCCTGGCGGAGGGTAATCCGCGGGATGCCGGCGTGCAGGCGGGACTCGCCGATGCCTTGCTGCGAGCCGGCCGCCTCGCCGAACCGCGCAAGCGCGTCCGCCAGGCGCTGGAGGTCGACCCGGCGAATGCTGCCGCTTTGACGGCCGCCGGCGATCTCGCGATGCGTGGCCGGGACTTCCGCGCGGCCACCGAGGCCTATGACAAGGCCGCTACTGTGGCGCCCACCCGCGACCTCGCGGTACGGCAGTTTGCTGCCGCACGCGCGCAGGGAGCGCGCGATGCCGATCAGGCCTTGCGCCGCTGGTTGGAACGCCGGCCCGGTGACATCACCGTACGGCTTGCCTTGTCCGGCAGTCTCGAGGAAGTCGGCAAGTTGCCGGAAGCGATGGCCGAGTTGCAGCGCGTGCTCAAGGAGCGTCCGGGACACCCGGGCGCGAGCAACAACCTCGCCTGGCTCAAGCTGCGGAGCGGGGATGTCCAGGGCGCGTTGCCGCTGGCCAAGGCCGCGGTCGATGCCGCACCGGCGCAGTTCGAGTTCGTGGATACTTACGCCAGCACCCTCGCACGCGCCGGTCGCAAGGAGGAGGCGCGACGCCTGCTGCTGGCTGCGCAGAGCGCGCAGCCGCGCGACGCCCGCTACGCGAAGAGTCTCGCCGACCTCAAGTGAGGCTGGCGCGAATCCCGGCGACGCAGTCGCCATAACGCGGCATGAAGCCGAGCCGCTCGCGGAGGCGGCGCGTATCGACGCGGCGGCTTTCGGCGAGGAACGACCAGGCCTCTGCGGAGAGCACCGCTGCCGCATCATCATCCGGCAGCAGCGGTGGTGGCGGCAGGCCCGCGAGCTCGGCCACGCGGCGCTGGAACTCGACCTGCGAGGTGGGATCCCCGTCGCCGACATTGAAAACCGTGTTTGCCGCCGCCGGGTGGCTGGCCGCCAGCAGCAGAGCGGTCACGAGGTCATCGACATGGATGCGGTTGCCCGGTCGCCGGCTGGCGCTCGCGGGGAGAGGATCCCCACGACGCAAACGCTCGAGAGGCAGTCGGCCGGGTCCGTAGATTCCCGGAACGCGCAGGATCACCCATTCGACACCCGCCACCGCACAGCGCTCGCGAAGAAGCTGCTCGCCCGCCAGTCGACGGCGTGCCCGGGGTGTCGCCGGTGCAGGTGGGGTGTCCTCGTCCACGGTCGCGCCCGCAGCATCCCCGTAGACCCCGGTGGTCGACACTTGCACCCAACGGCGCAGGTGATGGCCTGGCTGCAGGAGCGCATCGAGAGCCTGACCGAGACGTGGATCGTGCTCGCCGGTGTTGCGCGGTGGCACGAGGTAGACCACGCAGGTGGGGTGACCGGAGGGCGGGGGCCGTGAATCGTCGAGGTTCCAGTCGGCCGAGCGCCACGCCCGCACCTCGGTGAATCGCGGGTCGCCCTCGGCACGTTCACGGAGGCGTCCGCCGGTGTATCCGGCGCCGACAATCCACAAGGCATCGCTCATGCTGCGCTCCGCAGTCGCGACCGGGCAGGCGGGGTCGCGGCGTTTACCTTAGCATTGACGACCCCATGAGCCAGCCCATCCCCTCCGTCATCTTCCATCCGCAAGCGGCCCGCCTCGTGCTCGAAGCCGGGGAGACCCTGCTCGGGGCGGCGCAGCGGGCGGGATTGCGCGTTCCGCACAGTTGCCGCGGCGGGCAGTGTGGCAGTTGCCGCATGGTGCTGCGGGAAGGCGAGGTCGAGTACCCGCGTTACCGCGGAGCGACCCCCCCTGGTCTGCTGGGCGAGACCCCGGACCTGCCGGCAGGCACGGTCGAGGTACTGGCTTGCCAGGCGGTGCCGCGTGGTCAGGTGACAGTCGAAGTCCGCGAACTGCGGCGGGCCGGCGAGATCGAGGTGCGCAAGTTGCCCTGTCGCGTGGCGCGCCGTGAGGAACTGGCGCCTGGCGTCGTTGGCCTGTGGCTGCGGCTGCCGGCCGCCGAGCCCCTGCGATTCCATGCCGGCCAATACGTCAATTTGCTGCTGGGAGACGGTCGCAGCCGCAGTTTTTCCGTTGCCGCCCCGCCTCATGCCGGCAGTACCCTCGAGATTCACGTCCGCGAGTCGCCGTCGATGGCGGCCAGCGGTGTGCTCGGGCGCGTCCGTGAAGGCACCCTGCTGACCGTCGAGGGGCCCTTCGGCGAGTTGGGCGCCGGCATCGATACCTCGACCGCCGGGGATGGGCCGGTGGTGCTGGTGGCGGGGGGAACGGGCTACGCGCCCATGCAATGCCTGCTCCAGGAATGGCTGGAATCGGGTTCCGCCCGTCCGGTTCATCTTTATTGGGGCGTGCGCTCTGCAGCGGACCTGTACCGTGATGCCTGGCTGCGGCAACGGGTCGCCCGCTTTCCGCAGTTCAGTTACGTGCCGGTCTTGTCGGATCCCGCGGCCGACGACGGACCGGCCTGGCGGCGCGGTTGGGTGCATGCGGCGGTGGAGACCGATTGGCTGGGTCTGTCCGGCACCGGCACCCCGGACGTCGTGGCGGCCGGCCCCACCGTGATGGTGGAAGCCTTGGCCGCGGCACTCGCGCGCTTGCAGGCCGCCGGGCACCGGGTCGGCCGGCTGACGTCCGACCGCTACGGTTGAGGCGACCGGCTGCGGTCAGATCGACCGTTGATGGCGGCGCCAGAACAACAGCGCAGCCACCAGCCCGGCGTCGTCCGGACGCTCGGCAACGATGAGGTCGCCGGCGAAACCCAGTTCGCGAACCCGTTGCCCGATGCGACGACTGCCGGCCAGCCATGCCACGGTGGCGAGACAGGCGGGCTCGGGAAACAGCCTGACCGTGTTGTCGAGCAGTTCGCTGCTGGTGGCCGTCACCACCTGCAACTCGCGCCGGCGCAGCGCCTGCTCGGCGG
>JBJTPC010000509.1:0-3121 GCA_046074905.1 Gammaproteobacteria bacterium | reverse complement strand
CACAAGATCCGCGACGGCGCGGCGATACCGTCCACGACCGTGAACTGCCGGCCCGGCGACGCGGTGTTCTTCGATGCTCGGCTGATGCATGCAGGCGTCCTGCCCAACCGGTTCGAGAACATTCTGCGCGGCGCAGCGCGGCGGCTAGGAGAGCCATGGTGGCTTTACCTGCCAAAGGAGGCGCTGTGGCGCGCGCGGGGACGAGGCAGGCGCCTGTCGCTATTCGTCGGCTTCGGCTTGCAAAGCCCCGACATGGAGGACTTCTGTCGTTTTGACCTCCAGCTGCGCCGTCAACGTGTCGGCGGCGCCCGTTGCCTGACGCCGGCGCGCCTGCGGGCGGCATTGGGCAGCGCGGGCGTCGCTTGCTACGAAACCGACCTGGTGCGCCGTTTCGGCCAAGGCGTGCTCGACGATTTCGCGGCCGGCAAGGAACTGCCCGGGGAAAGGCTGTGGCCGTGACGCCCCGCGAAGCTTTGGAGACCGATGGCTACTGGATCGGCACCGCCCTATTGACCGAGGAAGAGACCGCCCTGCTTCGGGCGACGCTGCTCGATCATTTTGCTCGCGGCGGCGTCGAGGAACGGCTGGGTCTGCACCAGCCGGCGACAGCCTATACCGTGCCCGGGTTAGCCTGGCTGTTCAGCCATCCGCGAATCCTGGAGGCGCTGCGCGGTCTGCTCGGCGACGACAGGCTGGTGTTCTGCGGCAATTGCGACACCCACCTCGACATGCTCAGCCACTGGCACCGCGACACCAACGAGCATCGGGGCGGCTGCTTCGCGGGCGACTACCTGTCCCGGTCCGATTGCCGGGTCTACCGCGCCGGCATCTACCTTCAGGACCACGACACCGGACATCTGGGGCTGAAGGTCAAACGCGGCTCGCACCGGGTCCGATCACCGGACGGCCTGCCCGACGAAAGGCCGCGCACCCGAGAGGGCGACGTGGCGTTCTTCGACATCAGGCTGATCCATGCCGGCATCCTTCCCGATCCGTTCGAGCGCCTGTTGCTTGGCTTGGGCCGCCGGCTGCGGTGGCCAGGCTGGATCCGCGCGCTGAAACGGTCGTGGTGGCGGCTGACCGGCAAGCGCCGCAAGATTTCCGCCTTCTTCACCTATGGCACCGTCTCGACCGACACGGAAGACTATTGCCGCTACGAACTCGAGCTGCTGCGCGCGCGTCTCGGCGCGACCGCGCTGCGTCTGCCCACGGCTCTGCGCGCGGGCCTGAGAGAAGCCGGCGTGCTGACCTACGAGGACGCGCTGGAGGAGCGCTACGGCCCCGGCGCCCTGGACGCATTCGCAGCCGGCGCGCCGCTGCCGCCGCGGATATGGGGCTGACCGGTCAAAGAAACCGGCGCGCGAGCGCCGCAAGGTAGCTGCCGGGCGGGAACGGCTCCTTCTTTCGGGGACCGATCATGTGGTTCCAGAGATGCAGCCCCAGCGTGCGCCCCGTCAAGCGGCTTTCGGTACGGCTGGCGTCCTCGAACAGCAGGTCGGCCTCCTGCCAGGGCAGCGGATAGAACACGTCCGGCGGCTGGGCCCGGTCCTGCAGTCCGAACCGGCGGATTGCAGCGGTGAAAAGCTTCGGCCCGTAAGTGCCCCAGGGTGCGTCGGCGACGCTGGCATAACGACGCCGGGCGACACGGGCCATCACCCGCAGCAGCGTCGCCGGTCCCGCCCACAACGGAACCATGGGTGGACGCCGCCCGATGGCATGAAGGTGCTGCGCCAGCGCCGACGCCGGCGGAGCGCCATAGACGCCGTTGGCGATCAGGTCGCCGTCCTGCCAGCCCATCACATAGTCGTCGGCGGAGAACTCGAACGGGCGCAGGCAGACCTGATCCGTATCCACCCATATGCCGCCCTCGAGTCCGATCATCACAAGGCGAAACAGGTCGGCGAAGGGTTCGATGCCGCCATTCCGGCGGCGGATGATGGCTTCCTCGGGGAGGATGTCCCTGGCGTCCCGCCGGGTAATACAGCCGGGAACGTCGAGTGTTCCATAGCTGAACAGTTGCACCTCGTGCCCGGCAGCCGCGAAAGACAGCAGCGCGAGGCGCTCGAACCGGCTCAGCGCCGGACCGATCCACAACGACTTGATGACTGGAAGGTCGGACAAGAACGATGTCCCGATGGCTCGATCATGGCAGTCATTCTACCACCGAAACGATCGTCTCGGAACCACGCGCCAGGGGTAGACGGACATCCGGGGTGCCCCTGGAGCGCTGGATGTCGACCTCACTTCCTTCGGCGCTTCGCATCACCTCGTTGGCGGCGAATGCATAGGCGTCGAGCACATCCTTGGTCGCGGCCGGCAGATCCTCGATCTTCTCGACCGGAAACAGTTCAGGCTTCCGGCGACTGGTGACCGGCGGCGTGGTGGCTACGCCGCGAACTTCTTGAAGCGGATGCGGTGCGGCTGGTCGGCCTCGGCGCCCAGGCGGCGCTTCCGGTCGGCCTCGTAATCCTGGTAGTTGCCCTCGAACCAGACGACCTGGCTGTCGCCCTCGAACGCCAACACGTGGGTGGCGATGCGGTCGAGGAACCACCGGTCGTGGCTGATGACCACGGCGCATCCGGGGAAGGCCTCCAGGGCGTCCTCGAGGGCGCGCAGCGTGTCGACGTCGAGGTCGTTCGTGGGCTCGTCGAGTAGCAGAACGTTGCCGCCGGTCTTGAGCAGTTTGGCCAGGTGGACCCGGTTGCGCTCACCACCGGACAGATCTCCGACCCGCTTCTGCTGGTCGCTTCCCTTGAAGTTGAACGAGGCGACGTAGGCGCGACCGTTGATCTCGCGGTTGCCCACCTTGAGGTGATCGATCCCGTCGGTGATTTCCTCGTAGACCGTCTTGCCGGCGTCGAGTGAATCGCGACTCTGATCGACGTATGCGAGTTGGACGGTGTCGCCGACCACGATCGACCCGGCATCGGGCTGCTCCTGACCGGTGAGCATGCGGAAGAGCGTGGTCTTGCCGGCGCCGTTGGGGCCGATGATGCCGACGATGGCGCCGGCGGGGATGGAGAAGCTGACGTCGTCGAGGAGGAGCTTGTCGCCGAACGCCTTGGAGAGGCCCTTGGCCTCGACCACCAGCGTCCCGAGGCGCGGGCCCGGCGGGATGAAG
>JBJTPC010000508.1:0-8680 GCA_046074905.1 Gammaproteobacteria bacterium | reverse complement strand
CATCCGTCACCGCCGAGGTGATGGGCGAGGCCAAGGACGACAAGCTCCGCATCGGCAAGTACAAGCGCCGCAAGGGCTATCGCCGCCAGGCGGGCCACCGCCAGGAGTACCTGCGGGTGAAGATCACGGCCATCAAGGCTGCGTGAGTCGCGCCGCGAACGCATGAATTCCCGCGCCGCGGGCCGCATTCCGCGGCCCGCGGCGTCGCTTTTGCGGCGACGCGCGGTACGATTCCCGCGTGGACATGCAGCCGCCGGCGACCGCGAGGCCGCCGGAGGAAAGTCCGGACACGGTTGGACACGGTGGTGGCTAACGGCCACCCGGACGCGCGGGCGCGTCCGCGGGACAGTGCAACAGAGAACAGACCGCCGAACGGCGCCGCGAGGCGTGCGTGGCAAGGGTGAAACGGTGCGGTAAGAGCGCACCGCGGGGCTGGCAACAGTCACGGCACGGCAAACCCCACCTGGAGCAAGACCAAATAGGGAGGCAAGCCCCGCAAGGGGCACGGCGCGGCCCGCGCCGGCCTCCGGGTAGGTCGCTTGAGGCGTGCGGCGACGTACGTCCCAGAGGAATGGTTGTCCTCGACAGAACCCGGCTTACAGGCCGGCTCCCTTTTTTGTCGTTTCGGGCTGGATCCTGGGGTTCCAGCCCGCTTTTGGAATGGATTTGCTGCGTCGCCGCATCTGTTGTTATTTGACGTTTAAGTGACATCTGTAAGTTATTGATTTTTCGAATTTCAAATGGCGGTTTTTCGGTGTCGAGTTTGTGGCGTAAGTGCCTGTCCCGATTGAAAAAATTCTCCCGCGAGACGTTGCTTTCACCGTTTTCCCGTCCTATAGTGGCGACAAGTGGGAAAAAGTGGGAGGAAATGGGGCTTTGCCCCATCCGGTTCGATGTTTCGGGGTGCAACTCAAGTCACGCTGGATGCCAAAGGGCGGATCGTCCTGCCGACGCGCTATCGCGAGCGCGTGCTGGACCGTTGTCAGGGGCAACTCGTGGTGACCATCGACCGTGACCAGTGCCTCCTGCTGTACCCGCTGCCGGAGTGGGAAGTGCTCGAGGCGAAGTTGATGCGTCTGCCCACGCTCAACGAGTCGGCGCGCAAGTTGCAGCGCCTGATGGTTGGTCACGCCACGGACGTCGAGCTCGATGCCGCCGGGCGCCTCTTGCTGCCGCCGAAGCTGCGCGAGTTCGCGGCGCTTGAGCGCGATGCGGTGCTCATCGGTCAGGGCAATCGCTTCGAGTTGTGGGACGAGGCGCGCTGGAACGAGCGCCGCGACGCCTGGCTGGCGGATCCCTCGTTGCCAACGGAACTTCCCGCCGATCTCGGCAACCTTTCACTGTAGGGCGGTCCATCTTGACGGTTTCCGCCCCACATGCCCCGGTTCTTCTCGCAGAGTCGGTCGCCGCCCTCGATATCCGTCCTGCCGGCACTTACGTGGATGCCACGTTCGGGCGGGGTGGTCACACGCGCGCGATTCTTGCTGCCCTCGGCGAGTGCGGTTGCGTGGTGGGCATCGACCGCGATCCCGAGGCCATCGCCGTGGCTCGCCGCGAGCTCGCCGCGGAGCCGCGCTTCCATGCGGTCCACGGCGCCTTCGGCGAACTGTCCGCCTTGGTGACCTCGGTCATCGGCGAGCGGGCGGTCGACGGCATCCTGTTCGATCTCGGGGTGTCCTCGCCACAGCTCGATGAGCCGGCGCGGGGCTTCAGCTTCCTGCGTGATGGTCCGCTCGACATGCGCATGGACACCACGCGGGGTCCGAGCGCCGCCGAGTGGCTGGCCCGCGTCAGCGAAGCGGAGCTCATGCGCATCATCGCCGAGTACGGCGAGGAGCGCTTCGCACGCCGCGTGGCCCATGCCATCGTGACTGCACGCGGCGAGGCACCCATCACCACCACTCTTGCTCTCGCGGCCATCGTCGGTGCCGCCGTGCCGACGCGCGAACCCGGCAAGCATCCGGCCACGCGGACCTTCCAGGCCATCCGCATGGCGGTGAACGGCGAACTGCTCCAGGTCGAGCAGGGTCTCGAGCAAGCCCTGGGCCTGCTGTCGGTTGGCGGGCGCCTGGCCGTAATCAGCTTTCATTCCCTCGAGGACCGGGCCGTCAAGCAGTTCATGCGGCGCCACGCGGACGGGGATCCCGTGTGGCGTGGCATGCCCGGTGCGCCTCCCGAGTCGCTGCCGGTGTTGTCGTTGGTCGGCAAGGCCATTCGGCCGGCTGCTGCCGAGGTGGCGACGAATGTGCGGGCGCGCAGTGCGACCCTGCGGGTCGCCCGCAAGGACCGCTTGTGGTCGCCGGCCCGTCGCTGGCGGGGGGCGGCATGAATCCCCGGCTCGTGTTCGCCGCGCTCTGTGCCCTGTGGTTGGCGGTCCTGCTGTCGGCGGCGGCCGCCATCCAGGTGAAGAGTGAAAGCGTCCGCCTGTTCCAGGAGCTCGAGCGCCTGAATGCCGAGCGTGACCGCCTGAACATCGAATGGGGGCGCCTGCAGCTCGAACAGAGCAGCTGGTCCACCTTGAGCGTGGTCGAGCAGGACGCCAGTTCACGGCTCGGCATGTCGATCCCCCGCGCCGATGACGTGCGCATGGTGACGCCGTGAAGCCGCAGCGCAAGTCTGCCGGGCCGCAGGTGCCGCCCGAGCTCCGGCTGTTTTCCCGCCGCTTGCTGGTGGTGCTGGTGGTGTTGCCGGTCGGTGCCGCCTGCATCCTCGCCCGCGCGGTCCACCTGCAGTATTTCAACCAGGAGTTCCTCGAGCAGCGCGGCGAGGCGGTTTCGGTGCGCGTCGACAAGGTGCGTGCCAACCGAGGCTCGATTCTCGACCGTTTCGGCGAGCCGCTTGCCGTCAGCACGCCGGTGGATGCGGTGCTGGTCAACTCCGAGAAGCTGCTGGCCGACTACGAGAACATTCGCAGGCTGGCAGCGGCACTGAAGCGCAACGAGGACTGGTTGAAGCAACGGCTGGCGGCGGCGCCGAACCGCCAGGGTCTCCCGCTCGGGGTCACTCTCGAGCCCGGCGAATCGGCCGCGCTGATGCAGATGCGGATTCCCGGTGTGTTCACGGAGCGTCGTTACCGTCGCTACTATCCATCGGGCGAGGTGACCGGTCACGTGCTCGGCTTCAACGGTCACGATGACCGCGGCCAGGAAGGTCTCGAGCTCGGTTACGACCAGTCGCTCGGCGGTGAGGATGGCGCGATGCGGGTGCAGCGCGACCGCCTCGGGCTGACCGTCAAGACGCTCGCCAACGTCCGCACGGCTCGCCCCGGCCAGCCCCTCGAGACCAGCATCGACCTGCGGATCCAGTACCTTGCGTATCGCTCGCTGAAGGCGGCGGTGGAGGAGTCGGATGCCGAGTCCGGCTCGGTCGTGGTGCTTGATGTCGATACCGGCGAGGTGCTGGCGATGGTCAACCAGCCGGCGTTCAACCCGAACGACCGCAGCCAGTTGCGTCCGGACCTCTACCGCAATCGTGCCGCCATGGATGTCATGGAGCCCGGTTCGACCATGAAGCCGTTCGTGGTCGCGTCGGCGTTGCAGGCGGGCAGCATCACCCCGACTTCGCTGATCAACGTCGCCGACGACGTGGTGGTTCCGGGGCGGCGACCCGTGGCGGACGAGCACGCGGTCGACAGCCCGGCGACCCCGACCACCATCCTGGCCAAGTCTTCCAACCGCGGCATGGTGCGCATCGCCCTCGGCCAGCGGAAGGAAGATCTCTGGAACACGCTGACGGGACTCGGTTTCGGGCAGAACTCGGCCAGCGGGTTCCCGGGTGAATCCGCCGGCATCGTGCCGCCGCTGAAGCACTGGCGTCCGGTGGCCGTGGCCTCACTCGCCTACGGCTATGGCCTCAACACCACGCCGCTGCAGTTGGCCAGCGCCTACGCGACCCTCGGTGCCGGTGGTGTCCGCCGTCCCGTCACCTTCCGCCGCGTGAGCGGGCCGGTGGCTGGCCAGCGGGTGATGGAAGAAACGGTGGCCCGCGAGGTGGTGCAGATGCTCGAGAGCGTCGTTTCCACCGAGGGCACCGGTCGCACGGCCCACATCGACGGCTACCGCGTGTCCGGGAAGACGGGCACCGCCCGCATCAGCAGCGGTACGCAGGGCTACATCACCGGCCAGTACGTCGCGCTGTTCGCGGGCATGGTCCCGGCCTCGCGGCCGCGCCTCACCGCGGTCGTGGTCATCCGCAATCCGCGCGGCGGCCGGTACTACGGTGGCGAAGTGTCGGCTCCGGTGTTCGCCGAGGTGATGTCCGGGGCGGTGCGCCTGATGGGCATTCCGCCCGACAACCTCGCCGGCATCAAGCCCGGCACGCTCCTGCAGGCGGCGGCCCCATGAGTGCTCATGCGCCGCGGACCATCGACCTCCGGGACCTGCTGGCGGGGTTGGCCGATGCTCCCGGGATGGTGATTGGCGCGCTGCGACTCGACAGTCGTCAGGTGCGGCCGGGAGATGCCTTCGTGGCCTTGCCGGGAACGCGGACCCACGGCTTCGCCCATGTCGGGGCCGCGGTGGCCGCCGGTGCCGTGGCCGTGCTCTGCGAGGCGGAAGAATCTGCGGCGGCGCCCGCGCTGCCGCCCGGTTGCCGTCTCGTGCCGGTCGCCGGCCTCCGTCGCCACCTGGGGGTGCTGGCCGACCGTCAGGCCGGTGCGCCGTCGACCGACCTGCAGGTGATCGGCATCACCGGTACCAACGGCAAGACCACCACGGCATGGCTCCTGGCGGCCGCTCTCGAGCAGGTCGGCCGGCCGAGCGGTTATGCCGGTACGCTTGGTGCCGGCAGGCCCGGCGCGGTGGTGCCGGGTACGCACACCACGCCGGACGTGTTCTCGGTGCATGCGCAACTCGCCGCATTCCGCGCCTCCGGTGCCACGGCAGCGGCCATCGAGGTTTCGTCGCACGCACTGGACCAGGGTCGTGTCGACGGCGTGCACTTCCATGCCGCGGCCTTCACCCATCTCACCCGTGACCATCTCGACTATCACGGCACCATGGAGGCCTATGGCGAGGCAAAGGCACGGCTGTTCTGCCGGCCGAGGCTGGGTCATGCGGTGCTCAACGTGGAAGATCCCTTCGTCCGCAGCGTGGTGCGTCGGTTGCCTGCCTCGACCTGCCTGACCACGGTCAGTGCGCGCCCGGACAGCGAGGTCCCGCATGCGGGTCATTTCGTGCAGTGCCGCTCGGTGGTCCCCTCGACCACCGGACTCACCCTGGTCTTCTCCACCCACGCTGGCGACATCGCCTTCACCGCACCGCTGGTCGGCCGATTCAACGCCGAGAATCTTGCCCTCGTGCTGGGACTGCTCCTCGCCTTGCAGGTGACTCCATCCGCGGCAGCGGCCGCACTGTCGCGGGCGACGCCACCGCCCGGACGCATGCAGTTGGTTCCCGCCGTCAATGGCGCCATGGCACTGGTCGATTACGCGCACACGCCGGATGCGCTCGCCAAGGCGCTCGAGGCAGCTCGCGAGCACTGTGCCGGTCGACTGTGGGTGGTGTTTGGCTGTGGTGGTGACCGCGATGCCGGCAAGCGCCCCGAGATGGGTGCGGTTGCCTCGCGCCTTGCCGACCGGGTGGTCATCACCGATGACAATCCGCGCTCGGAGGATGGCACGGCCATCGCGGCCGCCATCCTTGCGGGCTGTCTGCCGGCAGCGCGCGAGGATGGCCGCATCGAGGTCTGCCGTGACCGCCGCGAGGCCATCGAGGGCGCGCTCGCGCGGGAGACTGCGGGCGATCTCATCCTGATTGCCGGCAAGGGACATGAGACCACCCAGGTGGTCGGTGCGATGGTCCTGCCCTTCAACGATGCGGAAATCGCTGCCTCGGCGGCGCGGAGGGCCGCATGAGCATGACGCTCGCGGCACTCGCCCACCTGACGGGAGGGCGGTTGGTGGGTGGTGATGCTGCGTGGGCGGGTGCCGGTCTGGACAGCCGGACGGTGCAGCACGGGCAGTTGTTCGTGGCGCTGCGCGGCGAACGGGTCGACGGCCATGACTACCTCGCCGCTGCGGCGGCGGCCGGGGCGGCGGGAGCGCTGGTCGAGCGCCCGGTGGATTGTTCGCTGCCCCAAGTCGTGGTGACCAGCAGCGAGCGTGCATTGCAGCAGGCCGCCGCGGCCCATCGGGCGCGCTTCCGCGGGCCGGTGATTGCGGTGGCGGGCAGCAACGGCAAGACCACCAGCAAGGAAATGGTCCGCGCGATTCTCGCGCGCAGCCGGCCGGTGCTGGCCACCCGCGGCAATCTCAACAACCACCTCGGCGTGCCGCTGACCTTGATGGCCATCTACGAGACGCACGCCGCAGCGGTGATCGAGGTCGGCGCCAATCATCCGGGCGAAGTGGCGTTCCTGACATCGCTCGTCCGGCCTGACGTCGGCCTGGTCACCAATGCCGGCGCCGAGCATCTGGAAGGTTTCGGTGATCTCGAGGGTGTCGCTCGGGCCGAGGGCGAGCTGTTCGCCGGTCTCGGCGCGTCGGCAGTAGCCGCAATCAATGCCGACGACGAGTTCGCGGCGTTGTGGTCGGGTCTGTGCGGTACGCCGAGCCGCCGCTATTTCGGGTTCGCGGCCACTGCCGACTGCCGCATCGGCGCCTGGCGCGCGATGGCCCCGGGACAGGTATTCGAACTGCACACGAACGTCGGCAGTGCCACCGTGGGTCTGCCGCTGCTCGGGCGCCACAACGCCCTGAATGCCGCTGGTGCTGCCGCGGCCGCGCTCGCCGCCGGAGCCAGCCTGCAGGACGTGGTCGACGGTCTCGCCGGGGTGCAGCCGGTTGCCGGCCGACTGGTGCCACGCACCACGCCCGGTGGCGCACTGCTGATCGACGACACCTACAACGCCAACCCGAGCAGTGTCTCCGCCGGTCTGGACCTGTTGGCGGGTTATCCGGGTGAGCGCTGGTTCGTCCTGGGCGAGATGGCGGAGTTGGGGGCCCAGACCGAGGCCGCCCACACGGCGGCAGGCCGGGAGGCGCGCGAACGCGGCGTCACGCGGCTGTTCACCTTGGGTGCGCCGACCCGACTCGCCGCGGCCGCGTTCGGTCCCGGTGCCGAGAGTCATGCGGAAGCCGCGAGTCTTGCGGCCGCGTTGCGGTCCGGTCTTGCGGCACATTCCGGCGGTCCGCTGACCCTGTACGTGAAGGGCTCGCGGGTGAACCGTCTGGAGCGCGTGGTCGAGACGGTGCTGGCGCCGGTCGGCGGGGGAGGGGCGAATGCTGCTTGAACTCACGCGCTGGCTGGCGCAATTCCACACCGGCTTCGGGGTGTTTTCCTACCTGACGCTGCGCGCCATTCTGGCCGCCCTCACCGCGCTGGTCATTTCGCTCCTGGTGGGCCCGCGCGTCATCGACTGGCTGCGCTCGAAGCGCGTCCGTAACGACCCGCGCGAGTATGTTCCGCAGGAGGGCGACGGCAGCATCAAGCGCCATACCCCGACGATGGGCGGCATGCTCATCCTGATCGCCCTGGTTGCCGGAACGCTGCTGTGGTCCGATCTCGGCAACCGCTTCGTCTGGACCGTGCTCGGCGTGACGGTCGTGTTCGGGGCGGTCGGCTTCTACGACGACTACCTGAAGGTCATCAAGGGCGATGCCCGCGGCATGGCCTCGCGGTGGAAGTACTTCTGGCAAAGCGTTGCCGGTCTCGGAGCCGCGGTCTTCCTGCTGCTGACCGGGACGGTCGAGGCGGCCACCAGCCTCTATGTGCCGTTCTTCAAGGATGTCGCCGTTCCGCTCGGTACCGCCGGCTTCATCCTCCTCGCCTACTTCGTGATCGTGGGCACGAGCAACGCCGTGAACCTCACGGACGGCCTGGACGGGCTGGCAATCATGCCGGCCGTGATGGTCGCAGCGGCCCTTGGCGTCTTCGCGCATGCCTCGGGCAATGCCGTCTTCGCCAACTACCTCCTGATCCCGCATATTCCCGGCAGCGGTGAGTTGCTCATCTTCTGCGCCGCCCTGGTCGGTGCGGGGCTCGGTTTTCTCTGGTTCAACACCTATCCGGCGCAGGTCTTCATGGGCGACATCGGCGCCTTGGCGCTCGGTGCCGCCCTCGGGGTGGTGGCCGTGGTCGTCCGGCAGGAGATCGTGCTGTTCATCATGGGCGGGGTGTTCGTCCTCGAGACCGTCTCCGTGATGCTGCAAGTGGCGAGCTTCAAGCTCACCGGCAAGCGCATCTTCCGGATGGCGCCCATCCATCACCATTTCCAGCTGAAGGGCTGGGCCGAGCCGAAGGTGATTGTCCGCTTCTGGATCATCTCGTTCGTGCTGGTCCTGGCCGGGCTGGCCTCGCTGAAGGTGCGCTGAGTCCATGATCGCGTCCACCCCGGCCCTCACCCTCGTCGTCGGACTCGGCAAGAGCGGTGCCTCGGTCGTGCGCTGGCTGGCAGGGCACGGACAGGCGGTGCGGGTCACCGATTCCCGCGCGCTGCCGCCCGGATTGGCGGAAGTGGCCCACCTCGTGCCGGAAGAAGCGCGTTTCCTCGGGGGCTTCGCGGTGGAGGCCCTGACCGATGCGGAACTCGTCGTCTTGTCCCCTGGGTTGCCGCGTGACCTGCCGCTCCTGCAGTTGGCCGAATCGCGCGGCATCGCCGTGGTCGGGGACGTCGAGCTGTTCGCCCGCGAGGTCAATGCCGCCGGCATCCCCGTGGTGGGTATCACCGGGACGAACGGCAA
>JBJTPC010000507.1:0-2051 GCA_046074905.1 Gammaproteobacteria bacterium | reverse complement strand
GCCGGAACCAGAGTGCGGCGGTCTCGAACAGGCTGAGCACCAACGAGCCGAAATGCGCGCGCACCAGCCGGCGGCGCTCGCGGGGAGAGGTCTCCGGGAAACAGAGGGCGAGGTTCACCGCCGTGGTGTGGGCATCACGGCGGGCCAGCAAGGGCGCCACGGCACCCAGGACTGCGGCGAGGCCACGCTGCCAGCCCCAGGGAATCCAGGCGAACAGCGCCATCAGGCCCACGGCGACCCAGGCCGGCGCATGGCGCGGCGCGAGGAAGTCGCGCCAGGGTTGCAGGGGAACACCGCAGGCTCGGTCGAGGGCATCCATGGCCGGCAAGGATATGCCACGCCGGGCCCGCCTGCTGGCCGCTCGCGGGTGTCCTGACGCCAGGGCGATTCCCGGCGATACTGCACGCATGGGAAGGTGGCTCTACACCGGATTGCTGCGGCTGCTCGCACCGTGGTTGCTGCTGCACGCGGCGCTGCAGCTGTTGCTGGATCGCGGACGGGGTGCGCGCCTTGCCGAGCGCTGGGGCTTCGGGGCGAGCTTGCCGCCGGGCAGCCTGTGGCTGCATGCAGTATCGGTCGGCGAGGTCCAGGCCGCGGCAGTGCTGGTGAGGGCGCTGCGTTCGACTCATCCCGACCTGCCCCTGCTCGTGACGACCACCACCGCCACCGGGGCGGCGCGCGTCCGGGAACTGTTCGGCACGACGGTCCGGCATCGCTACCTGCCGCTCGATTATCCGGGGGCAGTACGGCGCTTTCTTGATCGTGTTCGCCCCTGCCAGTGGGTCATTCTCGAGACCGAACTCTGGCCCAACCTGCTGGCCGCCTGCGCGACCCGCGGCATCCCGGTCAGGCTGGTGAGTGCCCGGCTGTCGGTCCGCACCGCCGGTCGCTATCGGCAGTTGCGGGGTCTGTTTGCGCCCCTGCTGGACCAGGTGAGCGTGCTGGCCCAGACTGACGAGGATGCGCGGCGCTATCGCGCGCTCGGCGTGAAGGACACGCAGTGCGAGGTGGGCGGCAATCTGAAGTTCGATCTCGAGTTCATCCCGGCACAGCGCGCCGCGGGCCATGACTTCCGCGCCGCCTGGCAGGTTTCGGGTAGCCGCTTCGTGTGGGTCGCGGGCAGCACTCACGAGGGCGAGGAGCAAATCCTGCTCGCCGCCCACGCGCGGTTGCGCGACAGCCTGCCCGGAGCGCTGCTGGTGCTGGCACCCCGGCACCCGCCGCGCTTCGCGGCCGCGGCCGCGAACATCATCGACAGCGGCCTGCCCTCGGCGCGGCGCAGTCTCGGCGACGCGGTGACCGCGGACACGGCGGTCCTGCTGGTGGACACGCTGGGCGAGTTGCTGGCCTGCTACCTGGCGGCCGATGCAGCGTTCGTCGGCGGCAGCCTGGTGCCGGTGGGTGGACACAGCCTGCTCGAGCCTGCTGCCGCCGGAATCCCGCTGTTCTCCGGGCCGCAGGTCTTCAATGCTCCCGAGGTGGCGGCCGCGCTGCAGGGTGCCGGGGCGCTGGTCGAGGTGGACGATGCCGACGCGTTGGTCGAGGGTTTGGCGGCCGTGGCCGGCGATCCGGCGCTCGCGAAGGCGCGCGGGGCGGCCGCCTTGGCCGTGGTGGCCCGGGGGCGCGGCGCGCTCGCCCGGGCGATGACGGTCATCGGGGCGGCCCTGCCGGGCCACTCCCGGGAACAGCTCAGCGACTGACCGGCGCGGGTTGCGTGAGCAGCCCGTTGGTCTGGGTCAACGCCGCTTCATCGAGCGAGCCGGCGGCGAGACGCAGCCGCAGGACATTCAACAGGTAGTCGTACTTGCTGCGCGCATGGTTCGTCTGTGCGTCCGTCAGTCGGCGGCGGGCATCCAGCACGTCGACCGCCGTGCGCGTGCCCACCTCGTAGCCGGCCTCCGTGGCCTCCAGCGCGGTGCGCGAGGAAGCCACTGCCTGCTTGAGGGCACTGACCCGGGACATCTCGCTCATCACGCCGAGGTAGGCGTCACGGGCCTCGCGCTCGGTCTGGCGGGCGATGCGCTCGAGATGCTCGCGGCTGGCGCGATGAC
>JBJTPC010000506.1:0-2775 GCA_046074905.1 Gammaproteobacteria bacterium | reverse complement strand
CCTTCCACATGCCGTCGCCCGGCTGCGTACCGAAAGCCTCGTGGAAGGCATCCAGGTTGACCGGGGCGCCAATCGCGCGATACCGGCCCGGCGAGTGCGGATCGGCCGTGAGTTGCTGCAGCAGTGCGGCCTCGCGGTAGCGCGAGCGCCAGACCTGGGCCCAGCCGACGAAGAATCGCTGGTCGCCGGTGAGGCCGTTGATCACCGGCGGCTCCTTGCCGCCCAGCGACAGCCGGTACGCCCGGTAGGCCACGGCCAGGCCCGAGACGTCGGCGATGTTCTCACCGAGCGTCAGGCGACCCTGGATGGACTTGCCCGGCAGCGGCTGGTAACCCTCGTACTGCGCCACGACGCGGGCAGTCAGGCCCTCGAAGGCCTTGCGGTCCTCCGGGGTCCACCAGTTGCGCAGGTTGCCGGCGTAGTCGAACTGGCTGCCGGAGTCGTCGAAGCCGTGACTGATCTCGTGACCGATCACCGCCCCGATGCCACCGTAGTTCGCGGCATCGTCGGCGGCCATGTCGAAGAACGGCGGCTGGAGGATGGCGGCGGGGAACACGATCTCGTTCATGGTCGCGCTGTAGTACGCGTTGACCGTCTGCGGCGTCATGCCCCACTCGCGACGATCGATCGGCTTGCCGAGTCGCGCGAGGTTGCGGTCGAGTTCGAATCGGCTGCCGCGGCGGGCATTGCCGACGGGGTCATCCGGCTTCACGGCGAACGCCGAGTAGTCCCGCCATACATCGGGGTAGCCGATCTTGACGTTGAACGAGGCGAGCTTCTTCTGCGCCTCGGCGCGGGTGGCCGGGGTCATCCAGGCAAGACCATCAATGCCCTCGCGGAATGCCGCCCGCAGGTTGTTGACCAGGGCCACCATGCGGGCCTTGGCCTCGGGCGGGAAGTGCCGCTCGACATAGAGTCGCCCCACCGCCTCGCCGAGCGCGCCACCACGACCGGCGCCGACCGCATCGACGGCCTGACGCCAACGGGGTTCCTCCTGCTGCAGTCCGCGCAGCGTCCGCCCGTAGAGGTCGAACCGTGCGGAGCGCAGGGCCCTGGGCAGTGCATCTGCGTGGCTGTTGATGACACGGTAGCGGAAATAGGCGCGCCAGGTACTGGCCGGTTCGGTGCGCAGCAGGTCCGCCACGGCCTTGATGACTTCGGGCTGACGCAGGTTCGCCTCGACGATGGCGCTGCCACCGGCGCCCATGGCATCGAACATCGAGCGCCAGGGCAGGTCGGCCACTGCGGACCATCCCGCCTCGGAGACAAGGTTGTAGTTGCGGTTCGGGTCGCGCAGCGCCACGCGGGTGCGATGTGCCGTGGCGAGCTTGGTCTCCAGTGCCACGACGGCAGCGGCATCGGCTGCGGCGGCCTCGGGCTTGGCGCCGGCTTCGCGGAACAGGGTGGTCAGGTAGGTATTGAGGGCCCCCCGCGCATTGCGGTAGGCCTCGGTGTCCTGCAGGTAGTAGTCACGGTCCGGCAAGGACAGCCCGGATTGGTTCACGCTCGCCAGATAACGGGTCGCATCCTTCGGATCCTGACCGACGAAAGTCGCCAGCGGACCGCCTACCCCTTCACCAGCGAGACGCGCCGCCAATACCGCGAAATCCTCGGGAGTCTTCGCGGCTTCCACCAGCGCAAGCAGCGACTGCACGGGCTGCAGGCCGCGGGCCTCGATGGCAGCCTCGTCCATGTAGGCGCGGTAGTAGTCGGCGATCTTCTGCTCATCGGAACCGGGCGCCTGCGGGGCGGCCGCCAGTTCCTCGATGATGGCCCGCACCCGATCCCGGCTGAGGTCGCGCAGGGCATCGAAGGCGCCGACCGACGATTTGTCCGCGGGGATGGGAGTGGCGGCTTCCCAGGCCTGGTTGACGAACTGGTAGAGATCGTCCTGGGGCCGAACGGGGGTGGAGCCCGCCACGGTTCCGGTCGCCGTGGTCGCGTCCGGGCTCGCGGGCGACGCTGCCGTGGCCGCCGCAGTGCCGGCCGACCAGAGGCCGGCGAGAAGGAGGGCTGGCAAGCCCGCCCCGAACTTGGACTTGGCGACCATCAGTGCACGCTCTCGCAGGCCTTGATGCAAGCGGCGCAGCTGTCCGCGCAGGCCTTGCAGAAGTCGTGGTGATCGGCGTGCTTGCGGCAGTTCTCCTCGCAGTCCTTGCAAATGGCCATGACGGCCTTGGCCAGCGTGGCGACATGCGCCGAGCGGAGGGCGGCCAGTTGGGCCAGCGCGGTGCAGGCGGGGACGAGATCGGCGACCGAACGCGCGCAGGCGGCCAGGCTGGTATCGCCCTTCGCGAAGGCTTCGAGGCAGTGGCCAAGACAGGCCTCGCCGTCGCGGGCGCAGTGCAAGGCGGACTCGAGCAGCCCGTTGGCACCGCCGTGGTGCCCGGCACCGTGCGCGTGGGCTTCGGCGCGGACCGAGGCGGCGAGGGCGGCACTACCGGCTAGAGTGGCGAACAAGGCTTGGCGACGGTCCATGCGGGAAGCTCCGTAAGCGGGGGGGAAGGTCGCCAATGTTCCCCGCCTTGATGTTCGATGGCAAGCACTGGGACAATCGTCCGGGTGGCCGGCCGCGCCGGGGTGGGTTGGTGGCGGAGGGACCGATGAACGAGCGCTTGAAGCCTCAGGGATTGCGGCGTCTGTTCAACTCCTTCGGCAATTCGTGGCTGGGCCTTCGCGGAGCGTGGCGCGAGGAAGCCGCGTTCCGTCAGGAGTGCCTGCTGGCGATTGCGGTGATTCCCGCTGGGCTCTGGTTCGGCCGGACCGGCGTGGAGC
>JBJTPC010000505.1:0-2049 GCA_046074905.1 Gammaproteobacteria bacterium | reverse complement strand
GGTTCCTCGGCGACCACCAGGTCGTCCACGAGAGCGCTCAGGCTGCCCGAGACGGGCGCATCGCCGCTCCACTGCCAGATGGCGTTGCCACGGTCGTCAAAGCGGACGCTGCCGGACTTGCCATCTTCGGCACCCGGGACGCGGTTGCGCGTGTTGTCTTTCATAGACACTCGCTCCTGTCCATCCGGAAAACTTTGCAGAGGCTATGTTAAACCGCTGGGAACGGATTAGGAAGCCCCGGTAATTCACTGATTATCTGTGGATATTATCGTCAAGTCGTTATGGTGAATGGCCCGATGGGAGGGCCGGTACCGCCGGTGGTGCCGCTGGTGGTGGTGCCGGTGGTGTCGACGGTGCGTGAGTGCCCCCTGCAGTGCTCAGCGGCCCGGACGCAGGGCAGCGGCGCGCAGCAGCCCGATGATGGTCTTGGCGTCGCGTATCCGCCCGTCGAGCGCCCACGCGCAGGCTTCCTCCAGGGGCAGCCAGTGGGTCTCGAACACCTCGCCAGCCTCGAGGGCGGTGGGGGTCACGGCGAGTTCCTCGGCCAGATACAGGTACAACACCTCGCAGAACACGCCTGGCGATGGCAGCAAACTGCCAAGGTCCGTCCAGCGTCCCGCGCTGCGTCCCGCCTCTTCGATCAACTCGCGACTGGCGGTCAAGGCCGGGTCCTCGCCGTGGTCCCGCTTGCCGGCCGGCAGTTCCCAGACCCATTCGGCCACTGCGGGGCGCCACTGGCGCAGCAGGCAAACGCGTCTCGTGGCATCCAGCGCGACCACTGCCGCTCCGCCGGGGTGGCGGACGAATTCGTAGGTCGAGACGTGTCCGTTGGGCATGCGGACGTCCTCGACATCCACCTGCACCACCCGCCCGGCGAAGCGTCGTCCCCGCGGGTTGTCCATCGCTCAGCGGGCCAGACGGTGGTAGTCGGCGTTCGGTCGCATGTCCGTCGCGCTCGCCAGCCGATTGCTGAAGTTGAAGAAACCAGTCACGGCGGCGAGGTCCCAGATATCCCGGTCGCCGAAGCCCGCAGCCCGCAGCGCTGCACGATCCTCGTCTTCCACCTCCGCCGGGGCCACGGTGAGCAGGTGCGCGAATTGCAGCATGGCGCGCTGGCGCTCCGTCAGGGGGGCGGCCCGCCAGTTGGTCACCAGTTCCTCGCCGAGGACCGGGTCGCCCGAGAGCTGGCGGACGGCCGCCCCGTGGGCCACGAGGCAGTAGTGGCACTGGTTGGCTGCCGATACCACCACCGCCACCATCTCCCGCTCGAGTTTCGACAGGCCCGAATCGCCGAGCATCAGGTCGTTGTAAGTATCGATGAAGGCCCGCAGCTTGGTCGCATCGAAGCTGTAGGCAGCGAGGACGTTAGGCAGGAAGCCGATCTTTTCCTCGCAAACCGCGAAGTACCTCGCGAGGTCGGGCGGCAGCTTGGTCCGCGGCAGCGGCTGCAGGTCGAGGGCGGTCACCGCCCGGGTACGACGTGCCGGCACCGCTGCGCGGGGCCGAGTGGGGCGTTTGCTCATGGGGTATCCCGAAGGGCAGCTCAGGGATTGGCGGCCGGCGCCAGCGGCTTGCGGAACCGCAGGGTGAAACGGTCGCTTTCGCCGATGGCGAGATACTTCGCGCGGTCTTTTTCGCCGAGACGCAACACCGGTGGCAGCGTCCACACGCCCTGCTCCCAGTCGCGCGTATCCGCCGGATTGGCATTGACCTCGCTCGAACCGATCAGTTCGAAGCCGGCCTGACGGGCCAGGTCGATGGCGAGTTGCTCGCTGACATAGCCGCTGGAGGCCTTCGGGTCAATCGGCCTGGTCGGATCCGCACGATGGTCCTTGATGCCGAGGATGCCGCCCGGCTTGAGTGAGGCGTGGATTGCCTGGAGCATCACCAGCGCCTGGTCCCGGGTGAGCCAGTTGTGCAGGTTGCGGAAGGTCAGGACCATGTCCAGCGATCCGGGAGGTACCGGAGCGAGCTTGCCGGGGGCCTGCAGGGCCACGACCTGTACCTTCCCGTAGAGATCAGGGTGGGCGGCCATCTTGTCGCCGAAAG
>JBJTPC010000504.1:0-7316 GCA_046074905.1 Gammaproteobacteria bacterium | reverse complement strand
CGATGACGATAGACCGCCTGGCGCACGCGCGACTGCGTGGCGCCGCCGCTGTACAGCGGGATGCTGAACTGCAGGCTGATGCTGTCGGCATCCGAGTTGGTGTCGATCGGGTTGTTGAGCGTGCCGAGCGTGGTGATGGTCGCCGTGTCGCCGTTCGTCGATGACGAGCTCTTGCGCGCCACCAGGTCGAGCGAGGGGCCATGCCCGCCCCGGGCCACGCCGATGGCTTCGCGGGCGACATCCGCCGAGAGCCGCGCCGCGGTGAGCGCAAGGTTCTGCTCGAGCGCCTGGCGAACCCACTGCTCTTCACTGGCGGGCGAGGGTGCCGCCAGCGGCATCTCGTCGCCGGGGGCCTTCAGTTCGGTCACCGGCTCGCCGGTCAGTTCGCGCAGTTCCTCGAGGCGCGTGGCGAGGGCGCGCTTGCCGGCAATCACCGTCGCGGTCGCCTGGTCGTGGGCGGCCTTGGCCTCCTGCACGTCGGTGATGGCAATCAGGCCTACCTCGAAGCGCTTCTCGGCCTGTTCCAGCTGGCGGGCGATGGCCTCGAGTGCCGATTCGGCGGCGGTCAGGGTGTCGCGTGCGGCGAGGACATTGAAGTACGCCTGGGCCGTACGCAGCACCAGCGCCTGCTGCGCCGTGCGGTAGTCCGCCTCCGCCTGGGCGACGCTGGCGTCTGCCTGCTTCAGGGCCGCCCAGTTGTCCCAGCGGAACAGGTTCTGGCGCAGGGTGATGCCCCAGCCCTTGCTGTTCAGGTCGGATTCACTCGAGCGGGTGGTGAAGGCCTGGCCGTCGAACACCACTTGGGAGCCGTTGGTCTGGTCACGCGAATAACTGCCGCCCGCGGACACCTGGGGCAGCAATGCCGACAGGGCCTGCGGCTTGGCTTCCAGTGCCGCCAGACGCAGCGCCTCGGCTTCGCGCAGTTGCGGGTCGTTGCGGAGCGCCTGCTGGTAGACCTCGCTGAGGTCGGTGGCCTGGGCCAGCGGCAGGGCGAAGGGGAGGGCCCCTCCCAGGGCGATTCCGCCCACCAGGCGGAGCAGGGAGGAAGCAAGGCGTCGATTCATGCGCAGTCCCTTGGGAGATATGGTGTTGTATATAAGCATAACACCAATCGATTCAAAAAACCCGAGCGGCGATCGCCCGTGCGGTTCAGAGGCCGATTTCGGCAGCCCAGGCCAGGATGCCCCCGGTCAGGTTGGTGACCGGCTGGTAGCCCTCTCCCGCCAGATAGCTCGCCACCCGCAGGCTGCGTCCGCCCGCATGGCACATCACCACCACCTCGCGATCGCGCGGAATCTCCGCCAGTCGGGCGGGAACCTCGCCCATCGGGATGTGGACCGCCCCGGGCACGCTCGCCGCCGCCACTTCATCGGCCTCGCGGACATCGAGCAGGTAAAGCGCTGCTCCCGCTTGCCGGCGGGCAACGAATTCGGTCGGGGTCATGACGCCGACGACGGGGGTGGACATGGGGCACTCCTCGGGCGGGTCCTGCCGGCCCGCGATAGATTCAGAACTGGAAGGCGGACGGACGACGTGCGTTGGCCAGCGGCGGGACGTTGGTCTCGAAGAGCTCCTCCACCGTCCACTGGGTGGCGGTGGTCCGGCGCACCAGGCGAGCCGACATCGCGGGGGCTTCGCCGACGATTTCGAACAGGCGCCCCCCGACCTTGAGGGCGTTGCGGAAGCGCGTGTCCTCGGTCGGCAGCGAACCGCCCACGAACACCACGTCGTGGCTGGACTGCTCGGCGAACTGGGTGCCGTCGGCGGTTTCCACCTCGACGCCCCCGATGCCGACGGCCGCGAGCGTGGTGCGCGCCGTCTCGGCGAGTTCAGGATGGATCTCCAGGGCGCGGACCTGGGCGCCAAGGCGGGCAAGGCAGGCCGGGACATAACCCGTGCCGGCCCCCACCACGAGCGCGGTTTCGCCGCTGCGCACCTCGAGTGCCTGAAGCGCCCGACCCACCCACTTCGCGGCAAGCATCACTTCGCCATGCGGCAACGGGATATCGGTGTCGGCGTATGCCACGGCGGCGTACGCGGGTGGTGCAAAGGCCTCCCGGGGGATGCTGCCGAGGGCTGCCAGGACGGCGGGGTCGAAAACGTCCCAGGCACGCACCTGATGGTCAATCATCTGCTGGCGGACGGCGGCAAGGCTCATGGGATCTCGGCGTGGGTTCGGGAAAAACCGATAGGTTACGGGTCGACCGGGGGAGCGGCAAGCGCCAAGGCACCGGCATCCCGGGATTCCGGCAGTGGACACGAGGTTCCGCTGGTCGGCCATCCGTATTTTCTCGGTGGTTATGGCGACGGCATTATGTCGAATATGCGTCGAGTACGGCGCCCCCCTCCGTTATTCTTGCCGTTGAAGGGAACTTCGAATCGCCGAGAGGTCGGAGGCCATGTGACCTCCTGACCCAGGGGAAGGGCGTGACTGGTCCATGATGGAGTTGGTTGTTCCGGTAGTCGCCGGTCTGACCGCCGCGCTGGTCGTGGTGGGGGCCGTCGCTGTAGCCCTCTGGCGTGCGGGACGTCGGCGTCACCGTGCCGCCGAATCGGTGGTGGATGCCATCGATTCCACCCCCGTTGGCGAATTGCCGGCCTTCGTCGAGACGGACGCCGAGCCCGACCTCGAGGCCGTGGCCGGCGCGGTCACGCGGCTCTGCCGCCGCCAGGTGGAATCGCAGGCGCTCGACGCCGGCGAGCTGTTCCATCGTCTGGTCGATGGTGTGCACGACGCAGTGGTACTGCACACCGACGTGATCATCCAGGCCAACCACCGGTTCGCCGCACTGGTCGGCGAGAGTCCCTCGGCAGTTCTTGGCCGCTCCCTCGCCGAGTTCGTCACGCCGGACTACACCGAACTGGTGGCGGAGCACATCGCGCGGCGCCTGCGTGGCCTGCCGGCTCCCGACCGTTACGAGGTCGAGGTGGTCGACCGGCAGGGGCATGTGGCCCGGATGGAACTGAACGGGATGCGGGTAGACCTGTCGCGAGGTCCCGCCGTCCTGTTCACCGCCGTCGACATGCTGCCGGTTCGTGTCGGTCATTCAACCGCCTCGCCCGCCCATACGCTCGCCCAGGCCACGCTCGATTCATTGTCGGCGGCAGTCATTTCCACCGATGCTTCCGGTCGCATCGATTACGCCAACCGCGCTGCCGAGCAGCTGCTCGGTCGCACCCTCGCCGACATGCTCGGTCGGCCCTTCGAGGAAGCGGCTCCCCTGCTCGAGGAAGCGGACCGGCGCCTGCTGGCGGATCCCGTCCGCCAGTGTCTGGCCACCGGCGCGCGGGTAACGGCATCGCGGCGCTCGATGGTGCTGGCCAAGCAGGACGGCACGGAGCGGGTCGTGGAGTTGACGGTGGCGCCGCTGCGTTCCGAGCGTCCCGACCCGCAGGGTTGCGTGGTGCTGGTGCACGATGTCACCGAGGCCCGCGGCATCGCGCGCCAGATGTCCTATCAGGCCAGTCACGATGCGCTGACCGGCCTGGTCAACCGTCGCGAATTCGAGCGTCGTCTCGAGGAAGCGATGGAGAACGCCCGCCTCGGCGGACAGCATCATGTGCTGTGCTTCCTCGACCTCGATCGCTTCAAGGCGGTCAATGACATCAGTGGTCATGCGGCGGGCGACCAACTCCTGCGCGAGCTGTCGACCCTCCTGCGTGAATCGGTCCGCGACAGCGACACCGTGGCGCGTGTCGGCGGCGACGAGTTCGCGCTGTTGCTGGTCGGCTGTCCCCTCGAGAAGGCCACGCAGATCGCCGAGAACATCGGTCGCGCCATCATGGAACATCGCTTCGTCTGGAAGGATCGCATCTTCCAGGTGGGGGTGTCCTCGGGCCTGGTCGAGGTCAGTCGCGAGAGCGGTACGCTCGAGGACGTGATCGGCGCGGCGGATTCCGCCTGCTACGTCGCCAAGCGCGCCGGTGCCGGCTCGGTTCATGTCTACTCGGCGCGCGACGAGGCCGCAGCCCGCCAGCGCGGCGAGATCCATTGGCTGCAGCGGCTGCAGAACGCGCTGCGGGATGGCCAGTTCGAGTTGCATGTCCAGCCCATCCAGCCGGCGGATCCCTCGACCGTCGACGGTCCGTCCGTCGAGGTGTTCCTGCGCCTCGCGGAGGAAGGCGGGCGGCTCGCCCTGCCGGGCGAATTCATGGATGCAGCCGAGCGTTACCGGCTGATGTCGATGCTGGACCGCTGGGTGGTGCAGGCAGCACTCACGGCCGTCGCCAACGGTCGACTGCCGCTGGCGGCTGGCCGCAGCCTGGCCATCAATGTCTCGGGCCAGACGCTGGGGGATGCCGCCTTCCTCGAATACGTCGTCGATGTCCTGGATCGCACGGGCGTGCATGCCGACCAGGTGTGTTTCGAGGTCACCGAGTCCTCCGTGGTGGCCAATCTCGAACACGCACGCCGCTTCGTTGCGGTGCTGCACGGCATGGGCTGCAGTTTCGCGCTGGACGATTTCGGCAATGGTGTCGGCGCGTTTGCCAACCTGAAGAGCCTCGGCATCGACTACCTCAAGATCGATGGCAACTTCATCCGCAATCTCGCCCGCGATCCGGTCAGCCAGGCGATGGTCAATGCCATGGTGAAGCTGGCGCGGACTCTCGGTTTCCGCATCATCGCCGAACATGTGGAGGACGCCTCGGCGCTCGAGGCGGCACGGCGCATGGGCATCGACTTCGTCCAGGGGTATGCCATCGGTCGTCCCGAACCCCTGCGCAAGGTGGCCCTCCAGGCCGCCTGACCCCCTCGGCACGCCGCCCTTCCCGACCGGCGGCCGCAGTGCCGTGCTCGGTTACAATGCCCATTCCTTTTTTCGCTGGCACAAGGCGCGGATTTCATGGCATTGCGGGTTGGCATCATCGGTTGGCGCGGCATGGTCGGTTCGGTCCTGCTCGGGCGCATGCGCGAGGAGCGCGACTTCGACCTCATCACGCCGGTGTTCTTCAGCACCAGCCAGGCGGGGGGGCAGGCACCCGACGTGGGCCGTGCCGTCGGTTCGCTCGAGGATGCCCATGACCTGGCCCGTCTGGCGGCCTGCGACGTGCTGATTTCCTGCCAGGGGGGCGACTACACCACCGCGGTCCATGGTCCCTTGCGTGCCGGTGGCTGGCAGGGCTACTGGATCGATGCGGCCTCGACGCTGCGCATGCAACCCGAGGCGACGCTGATTCTCGACCCGGTGAACCGGCCGGTGATCGACGCCGCCCTGGCCGGCGGCGGCAAGGACTTCGTCGGTGGCAACTGCACCGTGTCCCTCATGCTGATGGCCCTCGGCGGGTTATTCCGTGCGGGGCTCGTGGAGTGGATGACCTCCATGACCTACCAGGCGGCGAGTGGTGCCGGGGCGGCGAACATGCGCGAACTGCTGGCGCAGATGGACGCAGCCCATGCGAGCGTCGCGGACCTGCTGGCCGACCCGCGCAGCTCGATTCTCGATATCGACGCCCGCATCGGGGCTTTGCTGCGCAGCCCGGCGTTTCCGCAGGAGCAGTTCGGCGTGCCGCTCGCCGGCAGCCTCATTCCCTGGATCGACAAGGATCTCGGCAACGGGCAGAGCCGCGAGGAGTGGAAGGGCGGCGCGGAAACCAACAAGATCCTCGGCACGCTGGCCGCGCCGATTCCGGTCGATGGGCTCTGCGTGCGGGTCGGCGCCATGCGTTGCCACAGCCAGGCCATCACCCTCAAGCTCCGCGAGGATCGTCCGCTGGCTGAGCTCGAGCGGCTGATTGCCGAGGCGAACGACTGGGTGCGGGTGGTCCCGAACGAGCGCGAGGCGTCGATGCGTGACTTGACGCCGGCGGCGGTCACTGGACGGCTGGAGGTGCCGGTGGGGCGCCTGCGCAAGCTGCCGATGGGCGGCGAGTACCTCACGGCTTTCACTTGCGGGGACCAGCTGCTGTGGGGCGCTGCGGAGCCGCTGCGGCGGATGTTGCGCATCCTGCTCGCCCGCACCCACTGACACTGCGGAGCCGGGAGCGCCCTTCGTTCACCCGCCGGCTTCCGGAACGCGTGAGGTGCCGGCCTAGTTTTCGTCCGCCGCGTGACCATCGCCCGCGCGTCGCCTCAGCCGTACAACCGCGACGGCCAGCAGGGTCGTGAGGGCCATGAGAGCCAGGACCGGACGCTCGGTGCCGTCATGCACGAGGCCGGCCAGCGCGGCACCGACACTGCCGAGTCCCATCGACAGCATTCCGCTCAGGGCCGCGGCCTTGCCGGCGTGTTGCCCGTGCGGTGCCAGCGCCAGTGCTGCGGCATTGCCACCGACCAGACTGATCGGCGCCACGTAAAGCATCAGCGCCAGGCACAGCAGCGGCAGCGGCAGGGTCCAGAACAGCGAAGCCAGGCAAGCCAGCGCGGCCGTGGCCGCCTGGACGCGCAGGGCCCGCCGCAGGATCCTGGCCGGGTGATGGCGCAGTACCCAGCGCTTGTTGAACTGGCTCATCACCACCATGGCCAGCGCGTTGGCGCCGAAGATGAGGGCATAGGCGGCCTGCGGCAGGCCCCGCCCGGAAATCAGGACCTCCGGCGTGCCGGCGATGTAGGCGAACAGCCCGGCGAAACTCAAGCCTGCGGCAATCGAGGGCACCAGCAACTCGCGACTGTGCAACAGCATCCAGTAGTCACGCAGGATGACGCCTGGTGCCAGCGACGCACGGTGTTCGTCTGCCTGGGTATCCCGCAGCGTTCGCCAGGCCGCCACGGTGAACAGCAATCCGGCGGCGAGCAGCAGCCAGAAGATCGTGCGCCACGGCGCCACCTGCAGCACCAGACTTCCCAGCAGCGGTGCCAGGACTGGCGCGAGTCCGCTGATCAGCATCATTGTCGAGGAGACGCGCGCGGCATCCACCGGGTCGTAGAGATCGCGCACCATGGCGCGGACGGCGACGCTCGTCGTGCAGGCAGCGAGCGCACTCAGGCCGCGGGCCAGGGTGAACAAGCCGAGATCGACGGCCACGGCACAGAGCAGGCAGGTCAGGGCGTAGGCGATGAGGCCGACGATCAGGGGGCGTCGCCGGCCGTAGCGATCCACCAGCGGGCCGGCAATCACCTGACCGAGTCCGGTACCGAGCAGGAATACGGCGAGCGTGTTGGAAATCTCCGCCGACGTCGCCCGGAAGTCCGCTGCCATCTGCGGGAAGGCGGGAAGGTACATGTCCACCGACAGCGAGCCGATGGCCATGATCCCGCCCATGAGGGCCAGTCGCGGGGTGAGACGTACCGGTGGGCGGGAGGCCCGCGTCACGGTGGCCAGGTCCCGAGCTCCAATGGGGGAAATCGGCGCCCGGCAAGCGCGCCGACGCGCTCGCGC
>JBJTPC010000503.1:0-5395 GCA_046074905.1 Gammaproteobacteria bacterium | reverse complement strand
ACCCACAAGCCGCACACCATGGAACTCGCCCAAAACCTGCTCGGCGTGACCATGCACGAGCCTGGCGTATCCCGGCTGGTGGCGGTCGATGTCGAGCAGGCTCTGCGCCTGGCGACGGACGAGGGGGCTGCAGCCTGATGGGCTGCGGCACTGGCATCCCACGCGGCACATCCGGAGACTGGCATGTCTGACGAGTTGCGGTGGATCCTGTTGGCTTTCGGCGCGGTGCTCATCGTCGGCCTGTGGCTGTGGGAAAGTATCCGTTCGCGCCGGAAGCCCCTGGCGGAAGACCCTTTTGCGGTAGCGACGCCGACGGCTCCGGCCCACGGCATGGGCCAGGGCCGCCATGCAGCGCCGACGGAAACGCTGCCCGCGGAACCAGTTTGGCGCGAGCCCGACTGGCTTGCCCCCGAGCCGGACCGCTTCCCGGTCCCGGAGATCCCGGTCGACGAGCCGCTTCCCCCGCTCGAACCACCGGTGGTGGAAGTGCCCGATAACCTTTCCCCGGAGGTGACCGGGTCGCTGCCGGTCATCACGCCGGAGGAGAGCGCTTACGATCGGCCGCGCACGCCTGCGGCAGCGCCAACGGCGTCCCCCAAGCCGTTGCCGCCGGAGCGTGGTGCAGTGCGCGAGCCGGTTCGTCCGCCACCCCCGGCGCCGGCCCCACGGGCCGCGGAACGCCCGAGACCCACCCGTCCACCGCGACAGAAGATTCTTGCACTGCGGCTCGTGGGCAACTCGGCCAGCGGTCGGTTCCAGGGCGCGACCCTGCGTTCGACTCTCGAGGCCGAGGGCCTGACGTTCGGTCGTTACCATATCTTCCATCGCGAATTGTCCGAACGGCAGTTGGTGTTCAGTGTCGCCAGCCTGATCGAGCCGGGGTCGTTCGAGATCGAATCCATGGATCTGCAGGAGTTCCCCGGAATTTCCCTGTTCGCGGTCCTCCCCGGTGCACTGCCCGCCACCGAGGTATTCGACGAGTTGGTGGCCTGCGCAAGGCGGTTGGCTTCGCGTCTCGGGGGACAGTTGCAGGACGATCGGCGCGCGCCGCTGACGGCCGCGCGCGTGCTGGAAATGCGTGACGAGATCACGGTCTTCGAGAACGCCCTGCTCGAGGACGGCGATGACGCCGGTGGCTGAGGCAGCAGCGCGAGCAGCGGACCTCAGGGCACGTCTCGAGCGGCACAACTATCTCTACCACGTGCTCGACGCGCCGGAAATCACCGACGCGGACTTCGATGCCCTGCTGCGCGAGTTGCGTGCCCTCGAGCAGGCTCATCCCGAACTGGTCACGCCTGATTCGCCCACCCAACGGGTTGGCGGTGCGCCGCTTGCGGAACTCGGTGAGGTGCGGCACCGCTTGCCGATGCTCTCGCTGGACAATGCTTTTTCCCCCGAGGATGTGGTGGCCTTCGACCGGCGTGTCCGCGAGCGGTTGGGACTGTCCGGTGAAGCCGGTCCGGTCGATTACAGCGCCGAACCGAAGATGGACGGTCTCGCCCTCAGCGTGAGCTACGAAGATGGCGTGCTGGTGCGGGCCGCCACCCGTGGCGATGGCACGACCGGCGAGGACGTGACCCATAACGTCCGTACCATTCCGATGGTGCCACTCCGCCTGCTCGGTGCCGACTGGCCGGCGGTTCTCGAGGTACGGGGCGAGGTCTACATGCCGGTAGCCCGGTTCGAGGAGTTCAACCGGCGCGCAGCGGCTGCCGGCGAAAAGACCTTCGTGAATCCCCGGAATGCAGCCGCCGGCAGTCTGCGCCAACTCGATCCGCGAGTGACGGCGCAACGACCCCTGGAAGCGGTCTTTTATGCGCTGGGTGTCATCGAGGGTGAGCGTGAGCGGCTGCCGTCCGGCCATGTCGCGGCGATGCGGAGGCTCCGCGATTGGGGATTGCCGGTCTCGCGCCTGCAAGAGGCCGTGTCGGGCGTCGAAGGCTTGCTGGATTACTACCGACGCATGGGCGAACGTCGCGCTTCCTTGCCGTTCCAGATCGATGGCGTGGTCTACAAGGTGGACAGCTACGGCCTTCAGGAACGCCTCGGGTTCGTGTCGCGCACGCCGCGCTGGGCGGTGGCCCACAAGTTCCCGGCCGAGGAGGCTTACACCACGGTCAGGGGCATCGAGTGGCAGGTGGGCCGTACCGGCGCAATCACGCCCGTGGCACGGCTCGAGCCGGTGTTCGTGGGTGGTGTGACCGTCAGCAACGCCACGCTGCACAACCTCGATGAACTGCGTCGCAAGGACGTCCGTATCGGCGATACCGTGGTGATGCGACGGGCGGGCGACGTGATTCCCGAAGTAGCTCGGGTGCTGTTCGACCGGCGACCGGATGGCACCGTGGAGGCGGACTTGCCTGCGTGCTGCCCGGTCTGCGCCAGCCCGGTGGTCCGGGAGGAGGGCGAGGCCGTGGCCCGGTGCGCCGGGGGTCTGCATTGCCCGGCCCAGCGCAAGGAGGCCCTGCGCCACTTCGCGTCACGGCGCGCCCTCGACATCCAGGGTCTCGGCACGGAATTGGTCGAGCAACTCGTTGACACCGGGCTGGTCCGGACCCCGGCAGACCTTTATCGACTGACGACGATCGAGCTCCAAGGCCTGGAGAGGATGGGTGAGAAGAGTGCCAAGAAGCTCCATCAGGCCATCGCGGACAGTCGCAACACCAGCTTGCCCCGCTTCCTGCTGGCGCTCGGCATCCGCAATGTTGGCGAGGCGACTGCGCGCCAGCTGGCCGAGCATTTCGGCACGCTCGAGGCCTTGCGTACCGCCAGCGAGACGATGGTGCAGCAGGTGCCTGATATCGGTCCGGTGATCGCCGCGCAGGTCGCAGCCTTCTTCCGCGATGCCCACAATCTCGAGGTGGTGGATGCCCTGCTGGACGCAGGCATCCATTGGCCGGTGCCCGTATCGCGTGCGGCAGTCAGTTCGCTGCCGCTCGTCGGCAAGACCTTCGTCTTGACCGGCACCTTGCCCTCGCTCAGCCGCGACGCGGCGGCGGAGCGCATCCGCTCGCTCGGCGGCAAGGTGAGCGGCAGCGTCTCGGGGAAAACCGATTACCTGGTGGCTGGTGCGGATGCCGGCAGCAAGCTGGCAAAGGCCGAGGCTCTGGGTGTCCCGGTGCTCGATGAGGCGGGCTTCAACGCGCTGTGTGGGGCGGATCCCTGAACAGGAACAGGCATACGCCCGTATCCGCGGGTTCCGTCGATCCGTTTTCCACAAGGCGGGCCAGCGTGTCATCCGCGTCCTCGAGGAACTGCTGACCGTGGCGCGCCAGGAACGCCTTCACTGCCGGGAGTTGGCTGGCGGGGATGCCTGATATCACGGCAGAGCGTTCGAACAGGTGATCCGCGGGATGGTGGCTGCCCAGGTTATCCTGCAGGGTGCGCAGCAAGCGCGTGGCCATGCGGGCCGCACGGGCATGCGCGGCCTGGCTGGCCTCCCGGATGAGTGCCGCGCGGGCAGTCATCCGCAGTCCTGCTGAAGTTCTCTCCACCGCTCCCGACTTGCACAAGGCCTCAAGCACGAGCTCCGCCGGAAGATCCGGGCAGGCTGCTGCGCTCAACTCGGCGAACGACCGCGGGCCTTGTCCGGGAAGGATGGCCGGTCCACCGGTCGCATCGAGGTACTCCGCGCGCGACTCCCAGTGCCTGAGTACTTCCGAGGCATCGATGAACGGCACCGGCGACAGTGCCAGAAAGTGTCGGCTGTCGAGCAACGCCAGTCGGGTGGACAAAAAGGCTGCAAGAGCTGCCCGGTCGGCGAAGAAGTTGGCGAGGAGTTGCAGCGCAGCATCCGCCAGCGGAGTCGCTTCCGGCGTTCCGGGTGTGGCTGTTTCAGCCTGGACCTTTGCCATCATGGGTTTTCCTCGGTCTGCCTCGTTTGCGGGGAGGGGGAGGGGCCGGGTGGGTGCAGCGATGCATCACGGACACGAACAGACCGACCCGGTGCTGGGCACTGGTGGGTGTGGTGTCCTCGGCGACGGCTGCGCCGTCCGCTACCCGCGCAATTTTTTCGTCGAGCAGGGCCTGGCACAGTTCCACGAACCGTTCGCTGCGCCGGTTCAGGGTCGCCAGCAGCTCCAGTGCACTCGCGGCGTCGAGTCCCTCGGCCAACCGGAGTTCCTGGCAGGTTGGCGGTGTACCGGGTCCATCGAGTGTCGCCACGATGGCCTCGGACACCAGATGGAGCCGACGACCGATTTCCAGGAGGTTGTTGGCGTCGGTTCCGGCCTGCTGCATGGAGCGGCGTTTCGGCACCAGCATGCCATCGGCTCGTTCCTCGATGGCCTTGCTGTCCAGGAGCTCCTTGAGCATGGCGTGCCGCGGAACATCGCCGGCATGCTTGCGGATTAGCGTGTGGAAACTGTGCTCGCCCTCGCGGGGCAGCGGTCGCGGTTGACCCTCGGGTGTCAGGAATTCCGCATCACGATGCCAGGCCAGCAAGACCCGGTGCGAGCGCTGCCGGTCGTAGTCCGCAACGGCGACCGGCTTGACGGGAGTGCGCAGCTGCGCTGCGACATCGTGGCGGGTGAGACCGGTGAGGATGGCGAGGCGCGAAACGTTGATGCGGCCCTGCTCGGCCAGCTGACGACGGGCGGCTTCCTGGACGAAGACCCACTTAACCACCCGGTAGAACTCGTTGATGCCAAGTCCCTGTCCGAGCAGCAGGTTGGCCAGTGGACGGAGTGCCAGTACGACCACATCGGTGACTGCAGCTTCGGCGTCCTGGGCCTCGTTTTGTAGACCGACCATGCAGCCATCATACTGCGTCCGTCGCAGGTGGCGAACAGGGGAGCGAGGATGTCCGGAATCTCGCGCCGCGATGCGCTGAAGGGTGCCATCGCCGGGACGATGCTCGTCATGGGATGCTCCGGGGACGGTAGGTCGCCTCCGCTGCGGCAACTCCGCCGTGGCCTCGGCGGACGACCGGCCTCACTCGATCCGCAGTTGGCCGCGGATACCTATGCGTACGAGGTGCTCCGCGATTTCCGTGAGGGTCTCGTCACGGAGGATGCCGCCGGCCGACCCGAGCCCGGTCAGGCAGCGCACTGGGAAGTTAGCGCGGATGGGCGGGTGTACCGGTTCCGCCTGCGCGAGGGGCTGCGGTGGTCGGACGGGACCCCGGTATTCCCCGCGGATTTCGCGGCGGCGCTGCGTCGTGCGGTGGATCCCCGCACGGTCTCGCCCAATGCGATGCTGCTGCGACCCATCTTCGGCGCGGTTGAAGTGATGCGGGGCGAGTGGCCAGTGACAGCCCTGGGTGTCGCCGTCGAAGGCGAGCGGGACCTGGTGATCCGGCTGCGGACGCCGACCGAGTTCCTGCCGGCCGTGCTGGCCCATCCCGTGACTTTTCCGCGTGGACCCGCCAGCGGCGGGGTTCGGTACAACGGGGCCT